>JAFYWX010000001.1 GCA_017546445.1 Akkermansia sp.
ATGCCTGGCCGCAAGGCTCCGGGTGTGGTGCAGCCAGCTGTGCCGGTGGCGGCAGCGGAGGATGATGATGCATCGCGCATGGTTATGCCTGGCCGCAAGGCTCCGGGTGTGGTGCAGCCAGCTGTGCCGGTGGCGGCAGCGGAGGATGATGATGCATCGCGCATGGTTATGCCTGGCCGCAAGACTCCGGGTGTGGTGCTGCCAGCTGCGCCGGTGGCGGCAGCGGAGGATGATGATGCATCGCGCATGGTTATGCCTGCGCATAAGCTTACATCAATTGCCCCAGACGGGGGGGATGAAGGGGGGCTGGGGGCGGTATCGGTTTCCGATTCCGGCTCTGTCGCTTCTGCAGAAAATTTGCACAACCATGTGGTGGGTGAGTTCACAAATGAGCCTTTGCGTGAAGGTGAGCTATTGAATCGCGGAGTGTACCAAATTAAATCGGTGATGGGGCAGGGTGGTTTCGGTATCACGTATCTGGCTTATGATACAAACCTGAAGGTGGATGTGGTTATTAAGGAGAATTTCCCTGCAAACCTTGCGCTGCGTCACAGTAGAGACCAGTCAGTCGTGTCCCGTCAGCAGGGCGATGCTCAGGATCCTTACCTGTGGACTCTTGAGATTTTCTCCAAGGAGGCTCAGACGATAGCAGCAGCGGGCGCCCGCAAGATGCACCCCAACATTGTGAATGTGCTCAACTTCTTCCCGGAGCGAGGTACGGCGTATTATGTGATGCGCTATGTGCACGGCAAGTCGTTGCTTAAATCCATTGAGACGGATCAGTGGGATGAGGCTTCACTCAAGTCCATGTTGCTGTGTATGCTCAGTGGCCTGAAATATTTGCACGAAAATGGTATTCTTCACTTGGATATCAAGCCGGCCAATATCTTGCTTCAGGAGGACGGAAATCCAGTGCTGATAGATTTTGGTGCTTCCATGACAGGTTCCGGAGGTGATGGCACCGTTGTATACTCCAAGGGCTACGCGCCGCCTGAGCAGTATTCATATGAATCTGCCGATATGATAGGCGCCTGGTCCGACATGTACGCACTGGGGGCCACAATGTACCATGTTATCACGGGGAGAAAGCCTGCGGAAGACTCACTGCCTTTGCTTGCCAGACACTCCGAGTTCCCAGGATACAGCCGGGCTTTCTTGGCCGGTATAGACAAGGCAATGCATCCTGAAATCAGCCAGCGCTGGCAATCTGCCCGCGAATGGCTGGGGCTTTTCGACCGCATGAGGATGCTGGATGAAGAGGCGCGGGAGGAGCAACTGCGCCGTCACCGTGAGCGCCAGGCAGAGGCATATCAGAAGAATCTTGAGGCCCAGAAGAAACAGCATGAGCAGGACATCCGAAGACAGCAGGCGGCCAATGAGGCGTCTCTTAGAAAACAGATTGAGGAGTTGAAGCGCCAGCATGCCCAGGACCAGGAGAAAACCGTGAAACGTTTTAAGGCGATGATGCAGAACTCCTCTGGGAGCAGGTCTGCAGTATATTCACCTCATGACAAGTGGACCCTGTTCAAGGCATATAAAAGTGGGCTCAAACGCTTCTTCAAATTTTCGGGGCGTGCCAGCCGTGCTGAATTCCTGTATATCTGCCTCAGTAATTTTATTGCCTGGCTGGGCGGGCTCATTGCTTACGTTACCTTGGGTTCACAGAATGAGAATATCTTCGTGCTCATGTTGCTGCTGTGCATCATTCCCGTGTTTTCTGCTTCTGTCCGTCGGTTGCATGATATCGGGCTTTGTGCCTGGTGGTGGCTTCTGACATGCATTCCGCTCGTTGGGTGGATTCTTCTGCTGTGGAAGACTAAGCCGGGGGCCAATAAATTTGGCGATGGGCCCTTGCCGCCCGCTTAGTACGGCTTTGTAACAGGAGTAAGCATAAATGCCCCTGCCGCTATGTTGCGGCAGGGGCATTTATGGGTTTTACTGTTGAAGGGTGATGTTATTTCTTCATGCCAATTTCGAACACTTCGAGCACGTAGGCCGTAGCGCGGCGGTTGCGGATGCGCCCGCTTTCGTCTGCGTTGCTATCCACGGGCACCTCAGAGCTCATGCCGTCCGTGAGCAGCATCTTGCCTGGTACCTGTTGCTCAATGCAGGCGCCTGCGTATTTGGCTCGGTTGATGGAAAGCGGTTTGTTGACTGAGAAACCACCTTCAGAGCTGGCGTGCCCGATAATGCCCACGGCGATGGTGCCGGAAGTGCTGGTCGTGTTTTTCAGTACTCTGGCGATATGCCCGAAATTACTACGGATGTTCGAATCGAATTCGCGGAATTCGTTCTTGCGGTTTGCAATCTTCGGGTTCTTGCTGATGCGCGTATCGTTCTTGGGGAAGAGGAACGTATCGTGCGTGATGATGCGGCCGATGGTGTACCCCTTTTCGAGGAAGAGCTGCTTGAGGCGCTTCAACTCAACGTTGTCCTCGTCATATTCGTCTCGGGAGATGAATCCGGCAGATTTGACTACATTCTGGCCTTCGGTGCTGAGTACGAAATTGAGGAAGTTGCGAATCTCCTCGTAGCCCGAGGTAGCGGGGTTCAGCACTGCATTGGTACTTGCGCCATATGCGTAGCGCCCCATGGCAATGTTGCCCACTGTGGGGAAGAAGAAGACGTTTTCATCGGATGGTGTACGCGCAAGGCGTATATCTTTACCGGCTTGAACCGAGCGGTTAAATGCCACGATGGCAGCCCCGTTTGCGGCACCTGTACCCATAGTGACCGGATCAGAGGATGATTCGGCCTGGATGTTTTCCCCAGCAAGAATGATATCAAACAATTCCTTGTCGAGAGAACCGTCCTTGCCAATGTAGACCGTGGAACCCGATAACTCCGTAGCAATGCGGGAGGTTGTCAGCTGGTTGAGCTGATGCTGCGGATTGGCTTTGACGACCAGGGCGCTGTATGCGATATTGGAGACAATGACGGCGTTCAGGTCGCTATCATTGGCAGCCGCTTTTTCCTCAAACTTAGCATAGCCATCATCGGGGAATGCATCGCGGAAGGTGATGATGCCGTCAACCATGTTCTGCTCGAGCTTATCCATGGATACATTGAGCTGCTCCGGTTGAACCAGGTGGAACACGACGCCTTCCTTGTTCTGGGCATCTGCAACGCAGTGGTTGCCCGTCTTGGGCCCAACATAGACAAATGTATAGTTTTTGTACTGCTGGATAAGCGGTATAAGCAGCTTTTCGTACACGGCGGGGGTGGTCTCAATGGTGAAAAGCACTTTTTCCGGAGACTCCGGTTCGGGAGGCGGGGGTGCCCACTGATCGTAGGCTGCTTTTCGCTCGGCAATCAGCTTCGTGATTTCCGCATGGATATCATCGATTTCCTTTCGCTTGCCGTCCAGCTTGCTGTTAAAGCCAGAGCAGGATGTGTTGATGGAGCGCAACTTGGCGTTGCCGTTATTCAGGTAGGTGTTAATCTGCTCAATTTCCTCAGCGCAGGCCTCCTCTCCATTTTCATCCTGAAATGCCTGAATGGTTTCCTGCACTTCCTTTCTGGTGTTCTCAATGGTGTTGGCCTGTCCTTTTATTTTTTTCAGCTCGGTGCTTACTTTGTTGGAGTTGATAAGTTCAAGCATGGTGGCCTTGAGCTCATCATTTCTTCCTGTGTAGTCCGGCTGTTTCTGGAAGACGGCATCGACTTCTTCCTGAACCCGGCATTTGCTGAGCTGGGTCATGAAATCGGTCTTGTTTGCAACAACTTCATCACGGAAATTGAGATACGGAGTCAAATCGGCGCCCGGGTCGTTTTCAAGCGCGGTTCGCACCGTTCTGAAGAATTTGGTGTTCAGCGCTGTTGCGTTCGACTCGTATTCCTGTGATGAGTCAATCGCGTCTGTAATTTCCTGGGGCGGTCCACAAGATACCATGCTTACGGCGATGGCCGTAAGCATGGTGAGCTTTGTAAACCGATTGAATACGAGATTCATGGTTTATTTAGTCCGGGAGTATGGTTAGTCCTGCATGTCGTATCGCGTCAGGTCGATGCGGGCGAGTGTCTTGAGGATGAATTCCTCACCAATAGTGCGGAAGGCTTCGCGCTCATCGTACGAGGTGATGGCATCCAGCTCAGCCTGGTATTTGGCGCGGAAGTCTGCGGTGGTGAACTCCCTCTTCTGGCAGATGCTCATTCTTACTGCGGTCTGAACCTCGAAGGCGAACAAGGTATCGTTCGTGATGGGGGTCTGACCCTTGGTGCGGTGGATTTCAGTATCACGTCTGATGCTGTTGCCCTTCAGGATGATGCGGCCGCCGTCTTCATCGATGAGGAAGTAATTGGGCATCTGCTTGACGAACCACATGGCACCCTGGCGCATGCTCTCCATCTCCTCAAGGTTCGGGAAGGTAAGCGGGCACATCAGGCGCGTGGCTTCCTCATCGATGTTCATCCAGAACAGGTCGCGAATCTGCCCATTGGCGTTCATGCTTCTGTGGGAGTTGCTGTGGGTCGTCACTATTTTGGCTGTTCTGGCCGTGCGTGCGTATTCCATCTGCCACAAGGTAATCTGCGTGGTGTCCTTACACTTGCGCACAAAGACAGAGTCATTGGTGGCTTCGTTGCCGATGACACTCTGAACCTTGGCCTTGAGCTCAGCTCTCGATTTTTCCTGACCATCGAGTCTGAATCCTTCCGGGAAGCTGATGACCCATGCCTTCTTATAGAGGTTCTGGCGGCCGTAGGCAATGGTGGGGGTAGGTGTTGAGTCATCCGTATCGTAGCTGAACGAGGCAGATTTGATGAGCTTCTTGAACTTCGCTGCGAATTCTGCCGAGGTCATATTGGTTGTGACTGTCTTGATGCCACCCATGATGTTGGATGCATAGCGGCGGTCGGCATCTCTCATCATGATACCAGCCAGTATGAATGATTCGATGGTGATGGCACCATCGGTCTTGGCATCGATGTTCTCTGCGCGGTCAAACAAGCCGGGAAGCGCCGGATCCACTACGCGGGAGGTGGTGGCAATCTGGCGGAGAGTCTCTGCGTTCTGGATAATTGTCTGTCCCAGACCAGGATCTGTGTTGGTCTGCACGTGCACGATCATGCCGCTGAGGGCGGGGTCTGCGTAGTTGAAGTCGTACTCGAGTTCGTCATCTGCACCCGGGCGCACCCCTTCCTCAATGAATCGGCGCAGCTTGATTGCATGGTATTTTTCCTTGATTTCATTCAGTTTGCGCGTGATGGCGGTGATGGGGCGTTCGAGGCTGTTCTTGAGGGAACGGAGTCGCTCCCTATGCGTATCGAGCTCCTGAATGATGTCTGCGATGTGCTGACGCTGGGTCTTGGCGGTATAGATTGCGACAAGATCATTCATGTGGGCTTTCAGGAAGCTCTTGCCCTTACCCATGGTGGCGTAAGAGAGGGCGGTGAGCTTTTCCCACTCGCCTTCGCGCTGTTTAATGCGCTCCTGGATGGAGGTGATGAGTTCTCCCTTATCACTCATGGCATCGTGCGCCCTGCGCAGCTGATCATGGCATTCCGAGGTGCTTTCGATGCAGCTCATGATAATCTGCTGGACTTGTTTCAGGCCGACGGAGCCCATATCCCATGCCTGGGTTATGGCCAGTTTCAGCTGTTCCAGGATAAGCAGGGAAAGGCCGGAGGCGGTTGTGTCCGTGTCGCCGAGACCGAGCATAGCCCGCGTCTGGCTCAGAATCATGCTGTGGCGGTTCGGCAGAGAGATACTGCACTCTGTTTTCTTGCTGAGCACGAAATCCTGGAAGTAGCTTTCAAACAGTTGGCTGAGCTTGAGTAAGGCTGCCCCGTCCTGCTTGCCCTGTATGATGCTCTGGATGCCGGGGTCACTGGTAATCCACTGCTGCCAGCCTGTCTGTACCTCGTCGGTCAGCAGGAAGTTGTCCTTGTAAATCTTGTTATAGGCGGCCTTGTCGCTCAGGTTGAGTTCTGATTCCTCTTCCACATAGCCACGGTTGCGCTGCAGGTTGTTGTACAGCATCTGGCGGAAGGAATTCATCTGGATGCTGTAGGCAGACATGAGGGTGAGTTCATCCACCGGTGCGGCCCAGCGGGCTGCACCCAGATTACCGCAGCGGTAGGAGCGAGCAATGAAGGTGTCCGTCTCATCGTTAGGCTCGCCCCTTACGGCCGCCGTGAGGTCTTCACCGGTGGCGAGCTTGTGGATGTCTGCCTCATCGCAGCCATCCTCCAGGGAGGCTCGGGTGATAACCCAGCTGGCCGTACGCTTGATTTGTTCATTGATGGGTACTCCCTGGTTGGCGCTGTTCATGTTGGTGGAAATGAAGAGCATGTTAATCGGGGAATCGAGTTTGGAGACTCGGGAGCCGAGTCTGACCTGGGATGCCTCGCGATCAATCATGGCATGCGGACGGAAGATATGCGTGGCGAGGTTGTCCAGGTCACGCAGGGTCGCATATTGGTTGACGTAGAAGTAGTCGTAGACCGTGTTGGCCTTGACGCCACGTTCATCAGCCATGTAGACATAGAGGTTGATGTTGTGGGTGGCGCTGTTCGGGTACATCACGCGGAGCGTGGTGATGAGGTCTACAATGCCGCCGGAGCCGGTGCCGCCACCCAGGGAGCAGAATATGTGGAATACTGCGGAGTTCTCGGCGTTTGTCTGGCTGGCCCGGGATATGGTGTTTTCGATGGCATCGCGCACGTTGCTCGCATTGGCTGCGAACAGGAGGCGGCCATAGCGGCGGCGCTGCTGGGCACCAGGTGCGCCTTTATCAATTGTGCCGAGGGCGGCCTTCTGAGCCATGGCTGTATCGGGATCATCACTGAACAACCACGGTACGATATTGGTCGCGTTGGGGTTGATTAAATCCTTTCTAAGCTCGTATCTCTCGTCTGCCTGCAGGGACAAATCCTCACCCATGTGGAACCATGCATCATCTGTGTTCCAGATGTCCGGGCTGCTGTCGATGGAGAGGAAGGCGTGGTCTGCGTTGAAACCATCGAAATTTTTGTTGGCCATTTGGTACAGCCGGAGCTGGTGAATCTGTTTCCTGAGTTCACAGATGGTTTTGCCACCCTGACCACCGAGACCGATGTAAATTTGTTTCTTCATTGTTGCGGAGAATAGTTAGTGATAAATTGATTAGTTTTTGTCGTCAGCCAGGGGCTTGATGTCGATGAAGGCGAGCCAGGAGATGAGGGCACCCTGGATAAGGAGCAGGGCAACGATGAGTCCGATCAGGCTGGAAGTCTGACTGTCGAGGTCTTTACCGACGGTTTTTGAGAAGCGGGTCAGATTGTGATTAACAATGGGGGATACAAGGTTTGCAAACCAGTTGGAGTCCTGAAGGGAGATGGGCTCACCCAGTTTTCCTGCGGCTGACATGGCCTCTGTGTAGGCTGCCTGAATAGTACCCCTGTCGTCATCTCGGGGGGAGGGGGCGTAGCCGTAGCTGAAGGGGGCCATATCGGACAGACCTTCTACAGATTTGCGGGCAGAAGAGCCCTTGCCTGTTTTTTTGCCTTTCACGATGGCATCAATGGCGCCAGCGATGAATGCCTGTTCGTTAGCACTGCGCTCGTCATCGCTGGCACCGGGAATGCTGAATTCAACGCATTCCTCGTTGATGACGTTCTGATCAATTTCAGCATTGCTGCTTACCATTTTCTTGATGCCGGCTTTGAATGCCTGCTCCATCAGTTTCGGGCTGCTTGTGAGGCTGCTTTCAATCTGCTGAATGACACTGGGCAGGGCATCCTTGGCAAGGACGGTTTTGTTGATGAAATTCATGCCTACGTACATAGCGCCGAGGGTGGCGGTAATCAGTGCTATAGGCAAGGATACGAGGAGGCAGGGGGCATTGAGAGACCACTTGGTATTCCATATGCGGCCAATCCCGAATCCAAAGCCGAAAAGGCTGATGATGAGGATGACGATGCCGACGCCAATTGCCACCACAATGGATTGCATTGCGGAGGTGAGCCAGAACGTGATGTTGGTTATGTATTGCATGGTTGTTTGTAGTTTTGGAAGAGATTATAGAGGGAGAAATGGAGAATCAGTCAATTCTTACCTTGAAAATGATGCACGAGGCATTATCCTGCCTGGGCTGTGCGTTTTGCTTGACCGCCTGCATAATCTGGTATGCAACTTCATTTGCGGTGTGGTGAGCTGCTCCGTAATTTCTCATGATATTGCTCATTTCACTTTCATCAATAGTGTTGGAAACGCCATCGGAACAAAGCATGACGATATCTCCGTTGCGAAGAGAAATAACCCTCTTATCGCCGGATTCATCCAGGTAGCCGATAGTTCTGCCAAGGACTGCACAATACAGGCCTTTTGTTTTGCAATATGATTCAGCAGAAGCGTTTTTGTTGATTTCTCCAGCCCTCTCTTTGGAGACTTCCTGTTGGTACATGGTGCCATCCTGCATGAAATAGTGGTACCAGACCGCATGGGAATCATTGATGCGGGTGGCTTTATACTCGTTGCTCCTCTCTGATTTCTGGAAGAGGTAGATAGGTGAGTCGCCTACGGAGACAAAGTGGAGATTGTCCTCGCTGATAACACTGGCAATCAGCGTGGTCCCGGAATTGGAGTGGGCGCAATTCTCTGCCTGTTTGAATTGCATGACCGCCGCATTTGCTGCGTAGAGTCCCATGCGGAGTCTCAGATGCCATTGTGAACCGAAGGAACCGGTTTCAGCGAAAGCTTCGCCGAATGCCTGGACTGCCTCGCGTGCGCACATGCCGCCGTTTCCTTCGCCGCCCATGCCATCGCACAACACGCCGACGCTGACCTGGCGTTCTTTTGCAATATTGTACATGCTGGCGGGGACTGTTTCTGTGAGCTTGTAGGCCATGAAACAGTCCTCTTGCCGCTGGCGGCTTCCGATGATGCTGGCACCTCCGATATCTGCGATTGTAGGCATGGTATAGTCAGGGGTAGAGGTTATTTGATGGTGATGGAAATGGAATCAGAAAGATGCACTTTCTCTCCAGGTGTCATGATACAACCAATAATCGGTGTGCCTTTGCAGGTTGCGGTATTGATATTTTCGTCTCCTGGGTTGTATTCGCTTTTCTGGTTGATTGCCAGAACCCAGAAAGCCGGGCAGCCGGGGATGTGCGGGAAGGATTTGTATGAGAGGATAGCGTTTACTCGTGAGATTGCTTTATCCTGGGTGTCGATGCCGACATCCGGGCCACCCTGGGCGTTGCGCGGGATGCGTCCTACAGAGATGACGGGTTTGTTCAGGAGATAATGCTGGGGGGGATTATTGCCATTGTGCACAACCATCGAGTACGTTTTCGCGGGGGATTGCTCTTCTCCCGGCATGAGTGTCTGCGGTTCTTTAAGAGGAAGAAGTTCAGGCCCCAGATCAGTGCTGCACACAAAGTTTACAATGCCGTAAGTGTTGACCGGCTGCTCTGGCGGGGCGGGCATTTCCGGGATTTCCGGCATGCTGCCTGTTATTTCAGCAGCGTTTTCGATGCGCATACTGAGCAGACGAACCTGTTCCTTAGCTTCTGCAATGGTCTCTTCGTTCTGGCTGGCATGCTGGTATGCTTTTTCGATGATAGCGTATAGCTTGTTGATTTCATTCAGCGCTTCGTCAATTGTGGCCTGGGCCCGTTTGAGCTTCGCTGTTTGTGTTTTTTTGATATCGTCGTGTTTGCTCTTTCTGTGGTGAAGAATCAGACCGGCTGCAATGAAGAGAATGAGGAAGATGACGAGGATTGCAACGTAGGTGGCTGCGTTGGTGGTAGTAGTTGTTTCTACATCGTCCTCGCTCTCGTTATCTGCGGCCGTTGTGCGCTTTTTTGCGGGGAGCTTTTCTGCAAGTTCCGGTGAAATGGTGTTGGCGATGAATTTGGCCTGGAGCGGGCGGACCTGCAGGCTGGTCCTGCGCAGTTTATCAAGAATGCCAGCATAGGGTGCATACTTCTTATTCTGGCAAATTTGTTGCAGCGCTTCAGCATTGATGCATTCGATGCTGGCTGAATCGAGCTTCCGTTTCCCGTCTTCGGTGATATAGGGTGTTACGCTCTGGGTGTCAAGCAGGGTATCATAGGCTCGAGCGATATTCTCCAGATAGGTTCTGAGTGTGCTGGGGTTGTTCTGGGTTGAGGAATCACTGGAAATTTTATCAAGAATTTCGGCAATGTTGATATATTCCTGAGTTAATCTCATAATGCCGGCGTTTGTGCTCGCCTGGGCATCCTGGCCTGTAGCCGGGAGGAAGATGAGACTGGTCAGAAAAGAAAGACAGATGAGTCTTAAAAATTGCTTCATGTTAGAGAGAAAAGTTGAACAGCTCGTTCATTATGCCTGATTAGGTATGGATGTAAAGAAAAAAATCAATGAGGTTTTGATTGGTAGTTTACGGTGGGGTGTGGTGGGAATACTCGGATGGGCTGGCGGCAAGAGCCACCTGAAGATTCAAAGCTTTGGCGGTTGAGTAGCGCGGGTTGCAGTTTAGTCTTGACCGGGCGGGAGCTATGGGGTAGAAATGGAGGCGTTCATGAGAAAGAAAATCATCACAGCTCTGGTGGCCTGCATGGCATTGACGCAGTGCCATACGTTGAAGTCGGATTGTGAAGCTCTGCGAGAGCGCGAGGCTGCCATCGCACAGGAGGAGAAGGGGGCTTATTTTGTGGGGCGTCGGTATTATATTCCCTTGTGTCGTTTCTGGGGGTATCTGCGAGAGCCGGGGCAGAGCTGGCGCACGGCTAAGCTGGTGATGATGGATGAATCTGTGGTGCATACGCCGGACCGCGGACCGGAGGACCCGCTGCCTGATGCTACGTTTGGCCGGGACCAGAATGTGGAGTACATTGTGAAGGGGACATACACCGGCCAGAAGGGGTACGACCCCAGCACGAATCAGGTCCTGCCTTTGTTCCGGGCAGAGTCGTACGAGGTGCGCTCTGCGGAGCCCGGGTTTCTCTTTGTGCCATCGGAGAAGTATTCTAAGGATTTTGTAACGATTCGTCCGGAGGTGATGCCTGCTCCGGAGGTATGTACCCGGGTGCTGAGTGAGCAGTAAATATGACGCGTATTTCTCGCGCATATGGGAATCTGATGTGTTATACTCCGCAGAGCAAATCTGCAATCTGTAATTTTTGAAACTTTTCCTTTTCTTATATGGCACAATCCAAAATCCTCGTAGGCCTGGAAATTGGTACCACCAAGACATGCATGGTGGTCGGTGAGATTCGCCCTGATGCCACTGCCACTATCATCGGTATTGGCGAGACAAAGAGCGCCGGTGTGCGCAAGGGGGAAATTGTGGAGCCATCTATGGCCCGCCAGTGTGTGTGTGATGCCTGGCAGCTGGCCCAGGACCATGCGGATGTGGATATCATCAGCGTCTATCTTTCGGTGACGGGTGAGCACATTGTGGGCGAGACGAACGTGGGCACATTCCGCCTGCGTGATGATGAGGATATCATCGAGGATGAGCATGCTGATGCCGCAAAGGAGAAGGCCGAGAAACTGGAGCTCTCATCAGACCGTTTCTGCGTGAATCGTGAGCTGGGCGGTTTTTCCATTGATGGCGGGGAACCGACCCGCCACCCGGCCGGGCTGACCGGCCGCACGCTGGATGTGAACTGCCACATTATGCATGGTATCAAGACGCGTCTGCAGAATTCTCTTCTGTGCGTACGCCAGGTGCCGCTGGATGTGGAGGACCTGGTGTTTGCGCCGCTTGCCACGGCGCAGATGGTGCTTACCCGCCAGCAGAAGGACAGCGGCGCGCTGCTGATTGATATAGGCGGCGGTACCACGGATTTTATCTGCTACAAGGGTGGTGATGTGGTGGCCTCTGGCTGCATCCCGATGGGGGGCAACAATATCAACCAGGAAATCATGCGCCTTACGGAGCAGCGCGTAAGCCTTACTGCCGCTGAAGTGTTGAAGCGAACGGAGGGCAACGCCTTCGGTGATATTAAAGACCATTCTCTGGCTCAGTATAAGAGCGACCTCGGCATGCACGATGTATCCATCGAGCGTGGCCAGCTTAACCGCATTATCCGCAACAGCCTGGCTTCGATGCTGCTGCAGGTGCGCGACCGCATTCCTTCTGAGATGCTCAAGTCCGGCATGGGGATTTACCTGAGCGGCGGCACGAGTTTCATGCGCGGTCTGGATGGCCTGTGCCGTTATATTTTCGGCGGTATGCCGGTGCACCAGCCTGCGCCGCTGCCTCCCGGTCATAATCATTCCTACCTGGCAGACCCGCGTTATTGCACGGCCATCGGCCTTATCCGCTATGCCCAGCGCTTTGATGATGATGCGCTCAACCCGCGCCGCGGGGGCTCCTGGTCCCGATTCCTGAAGTTTCTCGGTATCGGGCGCTGAATTGCTTTTTAAACCTATCAGCTATCATGCTTCCCTATCAAACCACTTCTCGTAAAGAAGATGGCATTGTCATCGTCGGTCTTGGCGGTGCTGGTGCCAGTATATTGCAGCGTTTCAGCGGTTCCAGCGCCGAAAATGTGCGGCTTTGCATCATGTCTCTGGATGAGCGCCTGGGGCGCGAGTGCGGCAACGTGGAATTCGTGCAGCTGGGGGCCGGGTTGAATCATGGCCTGGGCTCCGGTGGCGACCCTGAGGTGGCCCGGTTGGCTATAGAGGAGAGCGGCAGCCAGGTGGATGAGTTGCTGCGCGATTCCCGCCTGCTGGTCATGGTGGTGGGGCTTGGCGGTGGCACGGGGTCCGGTGTGGCGCCAGTGCTGGCCCGCAAGGCGAAGGATGCCGGCATTTTCCTGGCATCGGTGGTGGTGATGCCCTTCGGTTTCGAAGGAGCCCGCCGTCGTCGGCAGGCTGATACCGCGCTGGAGGAAATTGCCAGCATTTCGGATATTGTATTCTGCTTTGAGAATGACTACATGGAGGATTTGTTCCGCAGCCGCACGGGTGCACAGGCTGTGTTCGAGGAAGCGAATGCTCTGTTGTCCCAGGCCACGGCTTCTGTGCCGCTGCTGGCTAATTCTCCCGGTATCATCAATATTGGCCTGGATGAATTGGTGACGGCTCTGGATAATAATGATTCCCGTTGTATCTACGGTGCCGGCAAGGGGTATGGCCCCAAGCGTGCGGAGGATGCTGCCCGCGCAGCGCTGGAGTCTCCGCTGGTGGCTTATCATGGCGCCCTGCAGCATGCCCGCACTGTTATTGTGCATGTGGCCGGTGGCAGCAATATGTCTCTGGCGGAATTGCGCGTTGCCATGGAGACTGTACGTGAGGGCCTGGCTGGTGATGATGTGAATATTTTCTTTGGCGCAGCCGTGAAGCCGCGCCTGGGCGAGGAGATTCGCGTGAGTCTTATTGCCTCTGTGGATTACCGGGAGATGCAGGCGGCTATTATGGCTGAGGCAGAAAATGAAACTGCTGCAGTGGAAGGCGCCGCTGCCGCCGCGGAGGATGAAACGCCGGGGGATGCCCAGGAGGAGCCTGAAGAAGAGCTTCCTGCCGATGAGGTAGTGGAAGAATTCGAGGCGGATGTGGAGCCTTTTGCCGCAGCAGAGGAAGAGCCTGTTGCGGACGAGGAGACCGCCGGGGAAGAGGTGGAATCCGGTGCCCCGCTTCTGGAACCGGATGATGAATTCGCCCCGGAGATGCCAGTGCCTGCACCGGCTCCTGTGGCTGTTTCCCGCCCGGCTCCTGAGTCTGACTCCCTGCCGAGCTGGGAGCCCCTGCCGCCTCCGCTTCCTGTGGCTGCACCTGCAGCTGCAGCCCCGGTGGCAAAGCCGGAGCGCCAGAGTGAATTCAACCTGGGTATAGGATTTAGTGCTGCAGGGGATGCGAGCCCGGCAGATTTGCTGGAGCGCGTGGAGGATATGTTTGGTGACGATGATGAGCTGGAGCGCATGATGGCTGGCCATACGCAGAAGGCTGCCCGCCCCGCCCGTAACATCAATGTGTTTCCCAAACGGGAGGTAGTGGCAGCTGAGGCGGAGCTTTCGGAGCGCGTGCGCAGTATGTTTGATGATGAGGCTGATGATGAGGAGGAGTCTTCTTATTCTGCGGCGCCGTCTCGTGCATCTCAGCCCCGCGGCCCGCTCGGGTTTAATGATATGAGCGATATGTTCAATACGCCCATGCCCTGATTCGGCGGTGTGCCCCGATAGATATTCTGCAGCAAGGGAACCATGGCGGCCATGGTTCCCTTGCTGCCTTTTTGCTGCGCGGAAATCCGTGCTTGTGTTAGCATGCCGGGTGTGTTATAGTGCCGTGGTATGGAAACACAGGGCATAACGTTTTATAATCGCTACACGGGGCAGATGGAGCAGGAGAAGGTGCTGGGTGAAGCCGCCTTGCGGTGGGTCTATGGCACCCCGCTGGGTAAGCTCAGCCTTCATCTGTTGATTAAGCGTGCTTTCTTCTCCCGCCTGATGGGATGGATGAAGGATACCCGCAGCAGTGGCAGCCCGGAGAAACTGCGTGCCTTTGTGGAGGAGTACAACATCAACATGGCCGATTATGAGCGCCCGGTGGACCAGTACTCCAGTTTTAATGATTTCTTTTACCGCAAACTGGCAGAGGGGGCCCGCCCGCTCTGCGGGGCGGGGCAGGTGGCTTTGCCTGCCGATGCGCGCCACAGTGGCTGGCAGGATGCCTCGCAGATGACCAGCGCCTTTGTGAAGAACCAGCGTTTTGATTTGCCCGCGCTGCTGGGCAATGCCGCGCTGGCAGAGAAGTATGCCCGCGGCACGGTGGTGTTGTCCCGCCTGTGCCCGGTGGATTACCACCGTTTCCATTTCCCGGTGGCCGGTGTGCCGGAGGCCGCTGTGCGTATTCCGGGGCCGCTGGCCAGTGTGTCGCCTTATTGCCTGCGGCATAATCTGGCCTGGTTGTGGACGAATAAGCGAGAGCTGACCGTGCTGCACACCGAGGAGGTGGGAGATGTGCTCTGCCTGGCTGTGGGAGCTACGGGTGTGGGAGCCATTTACCAGACCTATGAGCCTGGCAAGGCGGTGGAGAAGGGGGCCGAGCACGGCTATTTCGGTTTCGGTGGCTCCACGGTCATGACTTTCTTTGAACCGGGCCGCGTGAAGCTGGCAGACGATATTCTGCAGAATACGGCTGATTGCACAGAGACCTTTGCCCGCATGGGTGACGTGCTGGGCACGGTGGTGGGTTAAACCATCAGGGCGTCTGTTTCCACCTCAGGCTCGGGCCAGATAGCCTCGCGCACCATGAAATCCTCCCAGCCGAGGAGGAGCTGCTCAAACGTGGCCGGGTTTACGTCGAACTGGGCAATGGTGTGGTCTGCCGTGGGGGAGAGGATGAGCTCCACCTTGTTGCCGAGGCGTTCCCATTCATCGCAGAACCACTGGCGCATTTCAAAATCGAGCAGGGGATCCAGCATGCCGTGCGCGCAGAATAAGGCCGGCAGTTTGCGGCGAAGCAGGGCGCAGGGGTTCACGCTGTCCGGGTTCTGCACCTCGGCAGGAATATTCAGCTGGCGGGCTTCCGGGGCATCTGTATCTACCACGCCGCGGAAAATGGCCACACTGGCCGGCTGCAGCGGCAGAATGTCCTCCTTGTTGAACTGCCACCATTTCTTCTCCTGAATCATGGGCTGCATGGCGCAGTTGAGCGCCATGAGACCGCCGGCATCTGCCCCAGCCAGGGTGATGCGGGATTCATCAATTCCCAGGCCACCGGCGTTGTGGTGCAGCCATTTCCAGGCGTCCAGCCCATCGGTGATGATGTCCTGTGCGCTCACGTTGTAGCGGGCGTGGGTGCGGAACTCCGGGAGCAGGCAGACAATGCCGCGGTGCGCCAGGTGCATGGCCCAGGAGACGAATTCGGTGCTGTATTCCAGAGACCACATCCCCCCGCAGAAAAACATGACCGCCGGGGCAAAGGCCTCTGGCTTGTGCCCTGCTGGGGCAAACATGTGCACGCGCAGCGAAACGCCATCTGCAAAGCGTTTCCAGATAAAGGAGGGAGCCTGCTCCAGCATCTTGCGGTAGCGGGCTTCTCCTTCGCTTCTGGCGTTGCGTGAAAATGACGTCATAATACGAAGCAGAGTATGCTATTTTCTTGTCAGGAATGCAAGCTTGTTGTAGGTTCTAATCTGTGATGAGAACAGTTTTTTTCATGATGGGTGTTCTGGTGGCTTCGCTGGCTGCTGAGTTGCCGGTGCAGGCGGCCCCGGCAGCTAAGGCTGGTTTCGGGTTCCCGGATCAGAAGGCGGCCCGTGTTACGGCTGAGCGTGTGTACAGCACCTGGCGTATCGGTATGGTGCGCAAGGATGAGACGGCCTGGCGTTCTGTTACCACAAAGGCCCGCCAGATGAAGGTACGGAATCTCATTGTTTCCCAGAAGGGGAATTTCCCGCATGATTTCTTTCATGACCAGCCGGAGCCGCCCAGCCTGGATAAATTTGCCTACATTGGCTCCCTGACCGGCTGTGGCAACCGCACCCTGGCCTCTACCTATGTGGGGAATGTGAAACTGGGTGAGGGCAAGGCGGCGGAGAATGCCTTTGTGCTGCTTTTCGTTTATGAGGATGGGAAATGGAAGTTCGACCAGAGCCGCATGTTCAACCTGGACAGCGTGCCCCAGGTGAAGGAGCGCCTGCATAAGGGGGATTTGAGTGTGCTGGTGGAGCAGGATGGTTTTCACCCGTATGGGGCGGCGCCGGCTGTGCCTGCACCCTGCGGGCGGCCTCAGCTCATAGGCAAGGTTTTTGTGGATGCTCCCGGGCGCAGCATTGATATGCGCATTAACGGCGTTTCTGTGCACCAGTTCGAGGACGAACGCCGGGCCGATGTGATTTCCGGCGGTCTGAAGCGCGGCCGCAACACCATCAGCTACACCATTAAGACGAACGAGAATCTGGCGCATCCCGCCATGGCCATCGGCCTCTTTGTGATGCCGGAAACGCCGGGGAATAAGCCCGTATGTGTGTTCGACCATATTCTGGATGCAACAGATACGGCCCGGGGCGGTGAATTTACCTTTGAAATCCGCAATGAGAATATTGCCAGCATGAACCCGCGCTTCACGGGAACGGCCCCGCAGCCGTTCCACGCTGTGCCGCTCAAGAAAAAGCCGGCGAGCACAAGATAACAGGCTTAAGGCTCGTTAACGCACCCCGGCTGAATCACCGGGGTGTTTTATTTCATCTCTGTCACGCCGATGCGGTCGAGCAGATTCAGCTGCTGCATGAGTTTTTCCGGTTTCAGACGGCCCTGTAGCAGTGCGCGGTAGCTTGTGATGAGCTCTGTGGTCTTCTCGGCGGATTCATCCAGCAGTTCTATGCGGAATTTGTTCAGGCCGCAGCGGCAGAGCGACTCTGCATAGCGCGCGGCAGATTGCGCCTGGCCGTTGAACATGGTGTTGCGGCAGCCTTCATCGCTGCGCAGGTAGTGCATGGCGTGGGTGCGGTCCATGATGCGCACCTTGTGGTGGTCGCAGGGCTGGCCGCAGTCCTTGAAGCTGTGCCCCTGGCTCAGGAAGGTGCAGAATACGCAATGCTCGGTGTGGAACATGGGAATATGCTGGTGCAGGGTGAGCTCCAGCTCCCCGCCGCAGCCGCTGGACAGTAAATCGGCCAGCTGGGTAGCGTTCAAATCATAGGAAACGGTGCTGTGCTGCATGCCGAATTGCTTCCACAGGGCTACGCTTTCCGGGTTGGCCGTGTTCAGCGAGAAATCGCCCGCTACGGGAACTCCCTTCAGGCGGAACCAGTGAGCGGCCCCCAGGTTGCGCACCAGCACGCCATCTGGCCCGGCGGCGGTGATATACTTGAAATAGCCCGCCTCGTGCGGTTTCATGATGCGCATGGTGGCTATCCAGATTTCAATATCAGGGTGTTTAGATTTGATATCTTTAGACACCTCTTCGTATTGGCGGATGTTCTTGAAATCCAGGTAGATGCGTTCAATTCCAGCAGCGGCTGCAGCGTAAGCCTGCTCTGCCTCGCGGCACAGGACGGAAAGGCGGTATCCGCGGGCGGCGCGGAGGGGCGGGAAGGGGGTGCTCCACCCTTGCCAGGTGACGGCCTGGCGGCAGGCTGAATGGTCTTGCGGAAGCTGCTCCACCAGCTCACGACGCATTTTGTTAAGAATTGATACGGGAAGAATTAAACCTTCTTCCAAGGTGTAAGTACACTTACCTAAGGAGAATCCGGTGCCGCCCAGGCGGGAGAACTGCGCTTCGATGCTTTCCGGGGTGAGCGGGCGTTTCTCTGCAGGCTCCAGCGGCTGACCACTGCCCACGGTGATGCCGCGGCATGTGGCGGTGAGCTGGGAGCCGATGCGGCCGTCAAAATGGATATCGAGAGACTGGCCGGGGGTAGAGGCAGCCTTGCGCTCGAAGTTGCACCAGGAGTTGTGCAGGTATTTATCCAGGGCGGGGTCAGCGGTTTTCCAGAGCAGCTGGCCGGGGCGGACAAAGCGCCAGTCGATGCGGCTGGCTTTGCCATGGAAGAAGAGGCGGGTGCCCTGAATGCGCCAGATGCGGCCGCCTTGTTCCTCATTGCGGTCCTGCCCGGCATCAATCACAAAGCCATCACCCGGGGAAATGGGCATGGCGGGCAGGGAATCGAGCTCAACCCAGCCCTCACCACTGCGGACAATGCGGCCCGCAAGGGCGCCGCGTTTCTTGCCGAAGCGTCCGTGTGTGAGCAGGGGATGGTCTGTGCCATCGAGCCAGCCGGTGGAAAAACCGCGGGAAAAAGCCATCTGCATGGCGTACAGGTCTCGGGAGCGGCGTTCTGCCTTCATCGGCACACCGGCCAGGGCTGCATCTATGGCGTGGCGGTAGGCGCGGGTGGTGGCGGCCACGTATTCCGGGCTTTTGAGTCGGCCTTCAATTTTGAAGCTGTGCACCCCGGCGGCAATCATCTGCGGCACGCGGTCCAGTGCGCATAAATCCTGTGGAGAGAAGATGTAGCGGCGCTCGCCGAGGTCGCGGAGGCGGCCATCCACCTCCAGTTTGTAAGGCATGCGGCAGGCCTGGGCGCATTCGCCGCGGTTGGCGCTGCGCTGGCCCAGCGTTTCGCTGGTGAGGCACTGGCCGGAGTAAGCCACGCAGAGTGCGCCGTGGCAGAATACCTCGATGGGTTTGGTGGTGGCCTTGGCGCAGGCTTCAATTTCGCGCAGAGACAACTCGCGAGAGAGTACAATCTGCTGCGGGTCAAAGAGTTCATCTACCAGACGCACAGCCTCCGGGCTGCTTACAGTCATCTGGGTGGAGATGTGGAGCTCCAGACTCCAGCGGCCTGCCTTGCGGTGCTGGGAAATGAGGGCTGCCAGCCCCATGTCCTGCACGATGACGCCATCTACCCCTGCGGTATCAAGGGCGTCCAGATATGCCACGGCCTGCTCGAATTCTGCCGGGAAGATAAGCACGTTCATGGTGACGTAACCACGCACGCCATGACTATGCAGAAAGGGGATGAGGGCGTTTAAATCCTCACGTGTGAAATTATCTGCCCGCATGCGGGCGTTGAACTGGTCCAGCCCGAAGTAGATGGCATCTGCCCCGTTGGCTACAGCAGCGCGGGCGCAATCCCAGTTACCAGCGGGTGCAAGTACTTCAGGCTTACGGTTCATGAAAGAAAATCAATGAGTTCAGGCCATGCTGCGGATGCGGGCGCGTTCGAAATCTGCCGGGCAGATGGTGACGTTCACTTTATCACCGGGCTGAATGACCTCCAGCAGGTGGGCTTCCTTGCTCTGTACAAAGGCCACGGTTTCCTTGCCGTTGGGCAGGGTGGCGTGGTAAGCGGTGGGGGCAAAGCGTTCGCGTATGGTGCAGACGCAATCAACGTATTGGGACGGATACTGGCTGTTCATATCAGAAAAGGGATTGGAGCAGTGAACCGGCAGCCTTGACGGCATTCTGAAGGGTGGAGTTTGATTCCGGCGTGGGCTCAGTGCTTTCGGAGGCGTCTTCGGCGGGTTTGTCGTCGCTCTTTTGCTGCAGCAGAATGTTGAGCAGCTCTGCAGCGGAGCCTTTTGGCAGGTTCTTGATGCTGTTCAGAATGCTGTTTCCGGCGAGCGTGGAAATGCGGATGCTGAGGTCCTCCTTCGGCTGGTCAAGGGTACCGCTGAGATTCAGTTTTACCCAGAGGTAATCACTGCCATCCTCGTTGCTGGTGAATAATTTGTCTATTACATCCTCTTTCGGGAGGGGAAGTGCGAGGACGATGCTGCGGGGTAATCCAACGCTGAGCGTGCCTCCCAGGCTGCGGTCGGAACCGATGAGCACATGCCCCTGCACCAGCAGGGACCCATCGCGTGAACTCAGGTTGATTTTATCAATCAGCCAGGCATTTTTGATGGTGGCGGAATCGTAAGGGAACATTACCTGGCAGTCTGCCTTTTCCAGTTCAATGCTGCGGTAGGGATAGGTGTTGCCGATGGGGAGCTGGGAGAGAAAGGGGAGCCCTTCCAATACGCCGTTCTGCACAGAGAATGCCCCTGTTCCGGTGACGGTGCTTGAGCCCCGGCCAGTCATGGTAAGCCTGCCATACATATCTCCGGAAATGCGTTTTTTCCAGTCCTCGTTCAGCAGGCGGTGCAGGTTCCCTTTATTGACCTGCATATCCAGGCCCCACTGGGCCTGTTTGATATCATAGCGGGCTTTAAGGCGCATTTCACCAGGGGTGAGCATGATGCGACATTCTGTTATATCCACAGAATCATCATGATATATCATGGTGGTGGTTTTTATGCTGCTGTCGCGCAGGAAGTGGAATGGGGTGTGCAGGCGTGCGTTTTCGGCATTGAGTTGCCAGGTGTTCCTGCCGAGGCGCGGGGCAGGGGATGCCGTCACGTTGGCTCCAAGGAGCTGGTAAAGGTTGCCGTTGTGCGTGATATTCAAATCTGTATCCTTGCATTCGAAGCTGTCAAGCTGGACCGCCTTAAGTGAGAAAAAGTTTTTGTCCCTGGCAGGCGTTTCGGCTTTCGGGGCGCTGCTCTTCTTTTTGCTGTTTTTCTCCGCTGATGTGGCGTTGCTGGGCTTGACTGTGTTTTTTTCTGCCCCGGTGGAAAGAACCAGGCTG
Source organism: Akkermansia sp. (assembly GCA_017546445.1). Lineage (GTDB taxonomy): Bacteria > Verrucomicrobiota > Verrucomicrobiia > Verrucomicrobiales > Akkermansiaceae > Akkermansia. The sequence goes on from JAFYWX010000001.1 coordinate 21,000, forward strand.
GCTTCCTCCATGCTTAATTTGCTGAGGTGCAGACGGCGGCCAAGGAGCGCTGTGCGGTCAACTTCTGCGCTGATGCGGGATGCCCGGGCCTCCTGAATTTTGTTCACTCCACCCAGTGTTGCGCCTTGTACTGAAACTCGTTTTCCGTTGATGGAAAGATTGCTGTGGAGCTCGAAATCGGATGCGCGGAGGGCTTTGCGAGCACTGTCGGTCATGAAGCTCCGGAAGGCGTCTCCCTGCAGGTAGGCCATTAATTGGGAATAGCCGATAAAGAGTAGAATGATGAAACTTACCAGCACAATGCTGCCTGTAATGCAAATGCGGCGGAGCCGGGCATTCATTGCCCCTCTGCTGTGCGCGGAAAATAATTTGCCTTTGCTGTGCCGTGCCATATGTCGGCCTTTTTATATCAGGCAGTCCTCGGTTTTTCAAGTGTTTAATCATGATGCTGCAGAGAATCTCGCAATATAACGCAAAATATGCCTGTGCTTCAAAATTTTTGTTGACTATTCTGGCCAAATTTGCTTGAATACTCATCGGAATCAGTTAACCATTTTCATATATGAAACTCACCACTCTCATCGTTTCCGTTGCCTGCGCCGTTGCACTCAGCTCCTGCTGCTGCCAGACCCAGCCCATGCCCAAGCTTCGTGCCATGCCCAAGAATCTCGTTCCCGAGGATCAGCCTGTGCAGACCGATATTGCAGTGCAGCCGGTGAAGGTGCTTGGCTCTTCCTGCAAGTAAAGATTTTTTCCATTTTTTTCAGAACCGCCGGAGACATGCCTCCGGCGGTTTTTTTGGGGGTGCGATATGTGAGGCGCCTACGAGTTTTGTTCGAAATTCCTGAAGACTCTTCTTGTGAACGGCGGGAGGATATGCTAGACTCTCTGCCATGAATAAGACTCTGATTCTGACAGCTCTGCTGTGCCTTGGTTCTCTTGTGGGGGCTTCTCAGCCCGATAATAGTATAAACGCGCGCGCACACGCGCGAGCCGCCAGACAGAAGGTGGCCCGCAATGTGGTGCTGATGATTGGTGATGGTATGGGGTCTGAACATGTGTGGGCCGCCTGGCTTTATAATGGCTCCAGACTCAATATCACCACGCTTCCCGTGACTGGTTTTTCGATTACTTCCTCTGCCTCTCACGGCGTCACTGATTCTGCGGCTGGTGGTACAGCCATTGCCTGTGGTTGCAAGGCTATTAACGGCCAGCTCGGTCTGGATGCTGAGGGCCGCGCCGTGGAATCTCTTGCTGCACGTATGCGTAAGGCTGGTAAAGCAACGGGTATTGTGGTGACTAAATCTGTTACAGATGCTACGCCTGCAGCGTTTTATGCACATGTAAAGAGCCGTAAAGACACCCCGGCGATTGCAGCTGCCCTGGTGGATGCCGGGTTTGATGTGGTGGCCGGTGGTGGCGCAGATGATTTTACGGAGGAACAGCGAGCTGAACTGGAGAAGAAGACCCGTATGCTGGAACTGGCAGCACCCGGGGAGTGTGAGGCTCCGGATAAGCGCGGGGACTGGATGCCCCGGCAGGTGGAAAAGGCGCTCCGCGTGCTGGAGACAGACAAGGATGGCTTTTTCCTGATGGTGGAGGGCTCTAAAATTGATATGGAGGCTCACTCCAAGGACCTGAAGGGAGTGATTCAGGAAACGCTGGATTTTGACCAGGCGGTGGGGGTGGTGCTGGAATGGATGAAGAAGCATCCGGACACACTGCTGGTGGTGACGGCAGATCACCAGACCGGTGGCCTGAGCATCACCAACGCTAACCGCGAAACCGGTATGGTAACAGGGAAATTCTCTACCTACAGGCACAGTGGCGTGGCGGTCCCGGTATATGCTGCTGGTGTGGGGGCTGAGCGTTTTACGGGGGTGCGGGAAAATACCGACCTTGCTCCGAAAATTTACCAGGCGGCTGGGATGAAGCCGTGAACTTACGCTGAAACTGGCCATTTTTTTCACGAAAAAAGAGGAAATTCTGCAATTCTTTCTTGCTATGTGGAGAGAATATGCTTAAATAGAGGCGTCAATTCTGCATAATTTAACTATGAAATCCATGATTACTCGTATCAGTGTCCGTGCGCTGTCTCTCCTGACTGCTGCAATGATTACCCTTCCCGGTATGGTATTTGCCCAGGAGGAGGCTGAGGCTGCTGCCAAGCAGACCAACATGCTTCAGAAGTGGGTGATTGACGGTGGCTGGACCATGATTCCCCTTGTGGTTCTGTTCTTCATCACCATCATGCTAGTGGTATACTGCGCCATGCAGCTGAACAAGAAGCACTTTGCACCTGCCGCTCTTCGCGATGAGCTTGTTGCCCTCATGGGCGAGTGCCGTGTGCAGTCCGCCATCAAGCTTGCCACGGAAAGCCCCACGTACCTGGGCCGCCTGGTTGCTTATGCTCTGCCGAACGTGGACGCTAACCGCCCCGAAGACCTGGGCAAGGACGCTGTGTCTGACGCTGTGGCCGATTTCACCGCCAACGAACGCCCCGCTTTGATGCGTTTTGTTGACCTTGTGGCTCTTTCCGGTTCCACCGCTCCGACCATCGGTCTGTTCGGTACGATTCAGGGTATGGTGGAAGCCTTCGCCGTGCTGGCTGAAACCGGTCAGGCTGACCCGACCACGCTTGCAGGCTCCATCTCCGTGGCACTTCTTACCACCTTCTGGGGTCTGATTATCTCCCTTATTGCTCTGCCCACCTTCTACTTCCAGAAGAAGATTGCCCAGGCCCGCGAGGCTGAGTGCATCAACGCTGTTGAGGACATGATGAATGCCGCCATCAACACGCTGAATGGTGAGGCTATGCTTGCCCGTATCCCCGAAGGCTTCGGTGGCGATGATGATGAAGACGCCGAGGAAGAGGAGGAGTACGAAGAGGAAGAGGAGGAAGAAGAGGAGGAGGCCTGATTCCTCCCGATTTCCGGGCCGGCCCTGATGCCCGCGAGTAGCACAGGGCCGGTGTAACAAAAACCCCGTCTATTTATATGGCAAAGAAAAGACGAGAGCAAGAGGAGACGAAGGCTGAGCTGAACATGTCGTCCATGATGGATGCCTGCTTCCTGCTGATTATTTTCTTCGTGGTGAATGCCTCTCAGATTACGGTGGCCAAGGACCCCTGCGTGAAGATGCCCAATGCGGTGACCTGCTCAGAAATGAAGGACGCCAACGGCTGCGTGGTGGTGAATGTATTCCCCGATGCTGAGAAGATGGATGCCCGCACCGCCAGCAAGTTTGGCGAGATGTATCGCCCCGGCGTGGTGTGGAGTGTATCTGACGGTGCCAAGACTATCGGCTACAGCGCGGAGCAGACCCAGGACCTGACCGATTTCATCACCAAGCAGGTGGAGATGTGGAAGGCCAAGAACCTGGATCCTGCCCAGATTCGACTGTATGTGCGTGGCGACAAGGATGCTCCGTGGGAGCGCTCTGCCACAGCCATTCGTTGCGCTGCAGCTGCAGGCTTGAGCAATATTGTGTTTGGCACGCTGCCTGCCAAGGGTTAATTAACGAAGAAAGGTTTAGTAAATATGGCAAGACGCAAACAACGCGCGGTGGAGGAAGAGGGAGATCCTGAGATGAACATGTCGTCCATGATGGACGCCTGCTTCCTGCTCCTGATTTACTTCATTGTGGCTACCTCTCTGGTGAGTGAGAAGCGCCTGAGCGTTTCTCTTCCAGGCTCCAGCTCTGGCAGCGGCACGCCGCCGCCCCTGGAACCCGGTCGAATCAAGGTGGAGGCCAGCGGTGCTATCTACTGGAATGGCGAAATGCCCATGGGCGGCGCCATGAACCCGACCCTGGATCCGCGCACTCCTGAATACCGCGAGGAGCGTGAGCTGCGCGAGCTGGTGGAAGCTCTCAAGAACCTGGCAGAAGCAGCCAAGGCTGCTGATACCAACCCCATCGTGATGGTGGAGGGTGCTGCCGCCACGCCGCATCAGCGAATCGTGGACGTGATGGCCGCTCTTTCCGAAGCCGGTATCAACACCGTGGGCCTGAATACCGCTGCCCAGGAGTAACCCCTTAACCGGGCTCAGGAGGGGAGCGTGTCGGACTCTGATTCCGCGTGCTCCCCTTCTTTGTCCCTGACCTCTTAGAATTTTTTAACAACGAATAAATTTATGAATACTTATACCACAGCTGTATCTGTGATGGCCGCCCTGGCATTCTCTATGCCGATGGTGTGTCAGGCTCAGGACCCGCTGTCGTCCCTTACCAAGGTGAAGAAGCTTGCGCAGCAGGGGCAGACAGATGAAGCCGTGTCTCTTTGTGATGCGGTGATTAAGCGCTTCGGTGGCAAGGGTGCAACTGCTAAGCAGTTCGCCTATGTGCTGCCGTTCTATGCCTGGGAAAAGGCAGTTGCCTATTTCAAGGCCGGGCGCTATGATGAGGCCTACAATGCGTTTAAGGCATTTATGGACGAGCCGAAGTGGCGTGACCCCGCCACGCTGGCCAAGGCAAAGGAAAGCATTCCTGGGCAGCCGGAGGCCTATGAGCCGTATTTCACCTATGCTCTGTTCCAGATGGGCAACTGCCGCTACAAGCAGGGCGTGGGCGATGCCGGCAAGGACAATGGTGATAAGGCAAAGTTTGAGGACGCCATTGCCTGCTTCGAGAAGTATCTCGGCCTGGTGCAGAGCGGCAAGGTGAGTGCCATGGAAAAGAAGCTGAAGATGGAAGGCCAGATTTGCTTCATTCTGGTGCAGGCCAACATTCTGAAGGCTACGCCGGATTTCAAGAAGGCTGCTGCGTATCTTGAGCAGAGCCGCACCGTGAAGGGCAGTGTGCCGGACGAAATGGCCATGGAAGGCCTGAACACCATCGTGAATGTGGCTATTTCCAACCCGGAAAACGTGGGCTGGGTATACAAGTTGATTGAGAGCAGCCGCGCCAGCTATAATCTGGATCCTGCTCGCGCAGCCCGCAATTCCAACAAGTTCTACAACATGGGCCAGCGCGCATACAAGGTGATGGAGGAAGCCCTGCGCGCCGGTAATGATACGCTGGCGGTGGAGGCTGCCCGCTCTGCCAACGTGCTGTTTGGTCTGGTGACGGATATGCCCGCTGCCCGCACGGCTCTGGCAGACCAGGTGAAGTCTTTCGGTGCCTACAAGAGGCCTTTTGTGGATAAGGGAACCGGCGTGCGCCTGAATGGTGCCAGCAGCAAGAAGCTGCTGAACAGCTATAAGGGCCTTGCAGACAAAGGTACGGAATTCGACGGTTTTACAGTGCTTTCCTCTTCCACCATTGCTAAGGATATGGGCTCCAACCGCCTGGCTAAGGGTGGTTTCCAGGTGCTGTATGACCGCTATCCCAAGCTTGCGCTTCCCGCAAAGGGCGATGCGGAGCCGCGCCCGCTGCGCAATACGGTGACTATGCAGCTGGGTTCGCTGTGCCGCATGACGGGTGATGACGAAGCTGGCCTTAAGTACGAGAAGGAGCTGGAAGGTAAGGATATGGGTGACCAGACCAAGATTCTTGTGTTCCAGAAGCTGCAGCGCACCGTGGATGAGAAGGATTGGCAGAATGTGATTCCTTGCGCTCAGGAGGTAATTGACAGCTTCAAGGAGGACAAGACCAATAAGCTGTATCTGACCGGTCGTTACATGCTTGTGGCTGCCTATTACCAGCTTGCTGATTTTGAGAATGTCATCAAGACTGCTCGCGAGCTTATCGACAGCGGAGAGATGAAGGCTGCGGAGGGTAAGGATGCCCTCAAGCCCAAGGAAGCAGCTAACTACGATAACTACGTGTACTACTTCCTGATGGATTCCTACGCCCGCCTGGCGGCTCAGGATCCCAGCAAGCGCTCCGAGGCCATCAAGGTGTTTGAGGAGTATGCTGCCAAGTACAATACCACGGACCTGGAGATGGCTCCGCTGGCAGACAAAATGTATTACGGTGCCATTGACCAGCACATCAAGCGTGCAAATGCTGCCGCCGATGATGCCAGCGCTGCGGAGGACCAGAAGACTGCTGTGAAGTACTGCGACCATATCTGCGCTTCCTGGCCGACGAGCGACCTGTACCCCACGGCCGAGTTGCTTGCTGCCGGTATTCTGCTGAATGATGCAGACGAGGCAGTGAAGGCTGCATCATTGCAGCGTTTGCAGCGAGCTGCAGATGCCGCCACCAAGCTGGGCACCAGGCAGAGCCGGGCCACGGCCTCCAATGCACTGTTCTGGCTGGCTACCTACACTCCTGAGTTCCCTGCAGCAGGCGAGAGCGAAGCAGCAACCCAGGCTCGTACCCGTGAGTATGCAGAACGCTACTGGACGGAGGGTGATGCAGAGGGTGATCCCTTTGTGCTGCCGATGGTGTCTCTCTATCTCTCCATGGCAACCAACAAGGAGGAATTCGAGACTGCGCTGAAGCGCGCTCAGGATACCATTGCCCGTGAGGCAACCTACATGTTCAAGAATGAGAAGTCTGACCCCGAGCTGGAAAAGACGATCAACACCTATGTGGAGTCCTACGTGAACGGTAACAAGACCCACCTGAACAAGACGCTCACTCTGGAGGAGAAGACGGCTCACTTCACGAACTTCCCCGGTATTGATCCCGCAGATAAGTACACCAACGCTATCTTCCGCATGGCTCAGATTAACTCCATGAATCAGGAGCTTATCGGCCTTAAGGATGACAAGGCCGCCAAGGAGAAGATGGAAGAGCAGATTCAGGAGGTGTTCCGCAACATGACCAACTCCTTCCGCGCTGCAGACCTTACCAGCTACATCTGCGTGCAGGTGGCTGATTACCTGGTCAAGTACGTGAGCAAGTTCCCGGATCCCTCCGCCCGCACGGAGGAACTCGGCATGGCTGAGGAGTACTACTCCGCCGTGATTGAGCGTAAGAAGGACCTTGTGGCTGATGCTGAACTGGGCCTGGCAAACACGCTGGCCTACTCCAAGGATGCTGCCAAGCAGACCAAGGCTGCAGAGCTGTACACCAAGGTGTCTACCAACTCGGATCCGAATGTGGGTGGTCCTGCTCTGGTGGGGCTTACCAAGCTGCACCTGCGCACGGGTAATGCCACGGCTGCCATTGAGACCACGAATAAGTACATGCGCAACCGTCAGAACCAGCGCGACCGCCTGGATATGATGCTGATGCAGGGTGAGGCCTATACGCTGGCCAATGATTCCAAGAACGCTCTGCTTGCCTATATGAACTTGTTCAACCAGTTCAAGGGCAAGGTGGGCTACTCTGCCCGCGCCTGTATGGCCATTATGGAAATCTTCTGGAAGCGTAATAACCCGACCCAGGGTGACCGCCTGCAGAAGGGATTCCAGAACTCTGACCGCTGGACGGCCTGGAACACCGGCCAGTTGTACGTGGACCTGATTCGCCGCAGCGGTGTGGAAGCCAAGCTTACCCCCGAAGAACGCGACGAGTTCAACAAGGTGGTCAGCGCAGTGCATAACTACGGCACAGATCCTGCTGTGATGAAGGAAGATAAGGCAAACAAGGAGTTCCAGCGTAATCTCCAGAGCAGCAAGAAAAAATAATTATCAACCCAGTTTCGAGATATGAAATTATTCAAAAATATCGCATTCGCTCTGGCAGCGGTCTCCTGCGTACAGTTTGCTGCGGCGCAGCAGGCACCCAAGCTCAATGCCTATGTGGCGCTTCCTGGTGGTGCCGCTGGCCTGCTGGAACTGGAGCGTGGAGATGGTAACGGTTCATTCTTCTACATGCAGAAAGGCACAGACCAGCTGATGCAGGCCAAGGCTTCTGCATGCAAGATGTTCTACATCCAGACCCCGCCTGAGATGGCTAATGCCCTGCGTGAGTTCTACGGTGGCGATTATGCCGCCGCCCGCAAGGGCTTTGCCACCGTTAAGAAGAAGTACGCTGCTTTTGCCGGCCTGCCGGGGTCTCCCTGCACCATGGCCGCTCTGCATGAGGTGACCTGTGCAGTGCGTCTGCTGGATATTGCCGCCGTGAAGTCCCTTTCCGGTGCGTTTGCAGAGGATTCTGCGCTGAATGCTGCAGATGCTGCGCGCATGGATGCCGCCCGCGTGGTGGGGATGATTGATGACAATCCGGAATCCTTTGCCCCCACCAAGGAGGCTGTGGAGGCTGCCATGAAGAAGCATGGCCGCAACATGGACAGTGAGGCCAACGGCTGGCTGCGCTATGCGCTGGCCCGCGCTGCTGCTGCCCAGGTGCCTGCCGACCAGCTGCAGGGAACCATTGCTGAGGATAAGGTGCGCGCAGCCAGTGTGGCGGTGGATTTCTACTGCCAGGCTGTGATGAGCATGCACGGTTCACACAAAGCTGTGCCGGCAGATGCTCTGAGCCGTGCTCTGGCGCTGCTCTGGGCTATGCCTGGCGTGAAGGAATATGCCGCCAAGGTGACGCCCCCCATGGACAAGGCCAAGTGGAATCCTGCACCCGCCGATTTCAGGGATGCTGCAGCCATGGCCCGCTACATCAAGACGATGTATCCGGCTGCCAATGGCGCTGCTGACCCCCTGGTGGACAAGGTGGATGCCTACTACTTCAATGCCAAGGCCGGCACCAAGAAGGGCGATAAATAATAAGCTTGTATTCAATCCGCGGGGCCGAATGCCCCGCGGATTTCTTTTTTCCCTGATACAGAAAGGAAACATTGCGATGGTTGATATGCTGGTAAGATTGTATGCGCTGCCGGTGGGTGAGCCGCTGAGGGCCGCGCTGGCAGAGCAGGGGGTACTGGTGCGCCCGTGCCGCCCGTTTGAGATGCATGCCGTGGAGGAGTGGATTGCCCGCACCTTCAGTACCCGCTGGGTGAGCGAATTTCAGGTAGCCATGGCGCACCAGCCATGCGGTTGCATTATTGCCACCCAGGGGAAGCGGGTGGTTGGTTTTGCGTGCTTTGATGCCACTGCCCGCGGATTCATAGGCCCCATGGGGGTGGACCCGGCGCTTCGGCAGGGCGGGGTGGGCAAAGCCTTGCTTGTTACGGCTCTGGAGCATATGCGCGCCATGGGGTATGCCTATGCGGTCATCGGCGGCACTGGCCCGCAGGAATTTTATGCCCGCACGGTGGGGGCCACGGTCATTGAAGGCTCTGACCCCGGATTTTATGCAGATATTCTTCCCGAACCCGGCAGATGAAACACCCAATCCCTGCTGAAGCTGCAGAGTGAAAACTAGCTGCTTATGCTGGAATACCATGCCGACACAGGGCTGAATCATCAGTTAGTTTGCCCACGACTGGAAAAATATGCTAATTTTTCCCTAATCACCATTCTTTACCTTGACAGTCGACGGAAATCCTGCTAATTTTTGCAACGTAGATTATCTTATTCCCTCCATGAAACGTTTTCTTCTCCTCCCCTCATGCGCCTTGCTGGCTTTCGGTATGCTCACTTCTTGCCAGAAGGAAGAAAAGACAGCTCACCAGCTGGCTGAAGAGCTGACTGCTGAACTGCAGAAGGTTACTGACTATGCTACCGCTGAGGCAGTGGCTCCTCGTGTTGAGGCTCTCAACAAGCGTTTCCAGAACGCTTCGGTTCGCGTGTTCAGCGCAGATAACAACGCACTGGCCGGCAGCGATGCCAATGCTTACTCTGAGTCCGTGTGCCGCCTGGCACGCGAAATGGGGCGAGTGCAGGCCAGCAAGCCTGTGGTAGAGGCCGATGGCGAGGTGGATGATACTGCGCTTGTGTGTGCAGTGGGCGTGGGTACCGGCGTGTCTGCCGATGCCTCCACCACAGACCAGTTTACCAAGGGCCAGCTTTATACCTACAATGCTGAGTCCGAAAGCAACAATAACCCGCCTGCATTCCCTGAGTACTATGGTTCTTCCAAGCTTGCCGCTGCTCTCTCCTATGTGGCATCCACGTCTGATCATGGCGCTTTCAAGTTTGCATCTGAGGAAGATGTGCCCGCCATTCCTGCCGCCGTTGAGGTAGAACGCGCAGCTGCTCCTGATACGAGCGCCCCGGCTGAGGCAGAGCCCGCAGAGGAGGCTGAGGAGGCTGCAGCTTCTGATGATGAGGAAGAGGAAGAACCCGCCGCTGATACTGAGGAGGACGTTGCTGCCGATGAGGAACCCGCTGCTGATGAGGAGGCTGCCGGCGATGAGGAAGCCACAGATGACGCTGCCGATGATGCCGCAGCAGACGATGAAGGCTCTTCCGACGACATGGGCGACGACATGGAGGACGATATGGACATCGACCTCGATATCTGATAATTTTCACCTTGATTATCACGTTTTGATGATGCCCGCCGCAGTTCTCTGAAAGAGAGAGCTGCGGCGTTTGTATTTTTGCAGAATAATTTCATCTTATGCCTCGCCTGCTGTATACATGCGCGTACGATGGTCAGCCGTATTGCGGCTGGCAGAGCCAGAGGGAAGGGGAGTCGATTCAGGATACAATAGAGGCGGCGTTCCTGCGTATTCTGAAGCAGCCGTTGCGTATCTCTGCCAGTGGTCGCACCGATGCGGGCGTGCATGCGCACGCGCAGTGCTTTCATGCCGATGTGCCGCAAGAGTGCCGCATGAGCGTTGCAAACTGGATTGCGGCGCTGAATGCGCATCTGCCGGCAAGCATACGCATAACGGCCGCTCAGGCGGTTTCAGAGGGCTTTCACGCGCGTTTTGACGCCACTGGCAAGGAATATGAATACCTCATCTGCCGGGCTCCCGTGTTGTCGCCATTTCTGCATGGGCGCGTGTGGCATCTGCCGCATGAATTTGATGCATGTCTCCTGGCAGATGCGCTGCGTGTTTACGAGGGGGAGCACGATTTCCGCCGTTTTGCGGCGAACCGCGGCACAGAGCCTGCGGAACCGCCGGCTGATTTTTACCTGCGCCATATTTACAGCGCTACGCTTGCAGAGGAGGGGGAACTGCTGCGCATCCGTGTGCGTGGCAATGGTTTCATGTACCGCATGGTACGCCTGCTGGTAGGAACTGCACACCAGGTGGCCCGTGGCCGGCTGGAGCTTGAGGCGCTGCGCGGCATGCTGCAGAATCCGCTCGGGCCAAAGACTCGCTATTGCGCCCCGGCAGATGGTTTATACCTGCGCCGAGTGTTTTATGAATGATGAAAAAAAGCCTCCTGCGTTCAGCAGGAGGCTTTTGTCCGATTGGTTCTTAGTTGTCGGCAGGCTGCTGCGTGCCGGGGCAGCATTTCTTTTCTGCCGGGCATGTTGAATCCGCCTTGCACAGCTTCTTATACATCTTCATGTATTCTGCTGCTTTCTCCGGGTTCTTCTCTACGCCCTTACCGTGCGCATACATGTGCGCGAGCGCGAGACATGCGTATGGGTGTCCCTCTGCGGCGGCTTTTTCCAGGCCGGGCACGGATTTTGCGTACCATTCTCTGGCTTTTTCTGTATCGGCGTCAGTGGGTTCTCCGTCTGTCTCTGTAAGGTAAGCAACTGTGTATTGGGCGATTGGGTCGCCATTTGCTGCCTCGATGGTGACAGTCTCGATATCGAGCCATTCCTGAGTGCCGCACTTTATGCCCTTGTCATCCTTGGTGCAGGGTGACATGCAGCTGCCGTCCTTAGTGCAGCAATTGGCGGCTGCCGGGGCGGGGGTGGCGGTGTCTGTAGCGGCATCTGCCAGGGCAAGCGGCGCAAGCCCGAGCAGAACGGCGGCGGTTTTGAGTGCGAATTTCTTCATAGGCCCCCATTCTGCACCCAACTTTCGGCACATTCAACCTATCTTTCCATGTGTTTTGACCTCAAAATGGGTAAAAATTGACCAAATTTGACGATTTTTGCCCATTTTTTTCAAAAAATTAGAAAAAATCATTGACTTTCGGGGAGAGGAAGAGTAAAATGACCTCGCTTTCACGTCTCACCGAGTGGGACGCCCGGAATCAAGTCGCTTCTGTAGCTCAGTGGTAGAGCGCATCCTTGGTAAGGATGAGGTCGCGGGTTCAAATCCCGCCAGAAGCTTTTTGATTTCTTGCAAGAATAGCAGCTCTAACTTAAATTAAAATTATGGCCAAAGAATCATTCCAGCGCACCAAGCCCCACGTGAACGTGGGTACGATCGGTCACGTTGACCATGGCAAGACTTCCCTCACCGCTGCAATTACCAAGGTTCTTGCAGATCGCGGTATGGCTGAAGCTCGTGCTTACGATCAGATTGACGGCGCCCCCGAGGAACGTGAGCGCGGTATTACCATTTCTACTGCTCACGTTGAGTACGAGACCGAGACTCGCCACTATGCACACGTGGACTGCCCCGGTCACGCTGACTATGTTAAGAACATGATCACTGGTGCTGCCCAGATGGACGGCGCTATCCTTGTAGTGTCCGCTGCTGACGGCCCCATGCCGCAGACTCGCGAGCACATCCTGCTTGCTCGTCAGGTGGGCGTGCCCTACATCGTTGTGTTCATGAATAAGATGGACCTTGCTGACCCCGAACTCGCTGAGCTCGTGGAGATGGAGATCCGCGAACTTCTTTCCTCCTACGACTTCCCGGGTGATGACCTGCCCATCGTGATGGGTTCCGCCGTGAAGGCTCTGGAGGGTGACGCTGAGTACACTCAGAAGATTCTCGACCTCATGGATGCTGTGGATGCCTACATCCCCACTCCTGAGCGTCCGACTGAGAAGCCCTTCCTGATGCCCGTGGAGGACGTGTTCTCCATCTCCGGCCGTGGTACTGTGGCTACCGGTCGTATCGAGCGTGGTATCATCAACAAGATGGAGGAAGTTGAAATCGTGGGTATCAAGCCCACCGTGAAGACCTCCGTGACCGACATCGAAATGTTCCGCAAGCTCCTCGACAAGGGTGAAGCTGGTGATAACGTGGGCGTGCTGCTCCGCGGTATCAAGAAGGAAGACATCGTGCGTGGTCAGGTGATTGCCAAGCCGGGTTCCGTGACTCCCCACACCGACTTCGAGGCAGCCGTTTACGTGCTGACCAAGGAAGAAGGCGGCCGTCACACCCCGTTCTTCAACAACTACCGCCCGCAGTTCTACTTCCGTACGACGGACGTGACCGGTTCCGTGACTCTGCCCGAGGGCACCGAAATGGTGATGCCTGGCGACAACGTGACCATCACTGTTGAGCTCATCACTCCCGTGGCCATGGAAGAGGGTATGCGTTTCGCTATCCGCGAAGGTGGTCGCACCGTTGGCGCCGGTAAGGTTGCCAGCATCAAGGCCTAAGTTGCCTTGGCAAAAGCTTAAAAATGGGTGACCGTTCCACCAGAGGACGGCACCTCGGCCGGGGGAGATGGCCGTAAGACCATCTCCCCCGCTTAGCCGGAACACGACAGAGCAAGGTTATAGGGTATTAGCTCAATTGGTAGAGCAGCGGTCTCCAAAACCGCGTGTTGGGAGTTCGAGTCTCTCATACCCTGCCAGCCTTCCTCTTTTTTTTTCTCAAAAAATCTCCCCCATCTCACGAAGAAAACCATGTTCCGCAAAATTTCCCAATATATTTCTGCTGTAAAGGGCGAGCTGAAGAAATGCTCCTGGCCCTGGGAGAGCGACCCGAAGATTACCGGGTTCAAGAAATTCCGTGAGCTGTCCGGGTCGACAGTAGTAGTGCTCATCGCCATGGTGCTGTTGGGCGCTTATGTCGCATTCTTTGATTACGTGCTCTCGGCGGTAGTAACCCGCGCGATTGAGCTGCTTTCCTGATAAGATTTTCCTATTTTCATCTTATATGTCTCGCCCCTACGATCGTAAGTCCGGCACAGTGCGCGCCATTCCTGAAGCAAAGGACCAGTGGTACGTGCTGCATGTGCTTTCCAACAAGGAAGACCGCACGGTGGAGAACCTCAACCGCCTGTTTAAGGAGGACGAGGAGATGAATGCCCTGCTGCAGAGCGCCCCCCTGGTACCCAAGGAAAAGGTGGAGGACGTGCGCAATGGTAAGAAGTACATTTTGAACCGCAAGCTGTATCCTGGCTATGTGTATCTGAATTTTGCACTGCGTCGCCCGGATGGCTCCCTGAACAACGAGGCCTGGTATAAGATTCAGGCTGTGGATGGTGTCATCAGCTTCGCCTGTGGCCGCAACAAGGAGCCGCTTCCCATGTCCAGGAAGGATGTGCAGGAACTCATGGCTGAGATTGAGCGCCGCAGTGGTGCTGCCCGCCCGAAGATTGCCTTTAACGTGGGCGAGGAAGTTGTGGTGCTGGAAGGTGCCTTCCAGGGTGAGCACGGCATCGTGGAAATGGTGGATGCTGAGCACGGTCGACTTCGTGTAGGCGTGACCATGTTCGGCCGCTCCAACCCGCTGGACCTGCCGTATGCCCATGTGCAGCTTGTGCCCGATGACGAGAAGGGCAAAATCTGATACCACTCCATAAGAGAACAGACAAGTTTCCCCGCCGCAGGGGACTGGTGGAAGCCAGTGAATGCGGCAAACCCAACATAACACAACCATGGCAAAAGAAGTAGTTAAAATCATTAAGCTGCAGATTCCTGCCGGCGCTGCGAATCCCTCGCCGCCCGTGGGCCCTGCTCTTGGTCAGGCCGGTGTTAACATCATGGGCTTCTGCAAAGAGTTCAACGCAAAGACTCAGAAGCAGGCCGGTGACGTTCTCCCCGTCGTGATCACCGTATACAAGGACAAGTCCTTCGACTTCATCACCAAGCAGCCCCCGGCAGCACTTCTTCTCAAGAAGGCCGCTGGTATCAAGTCCGGCTCCGGCGAGCCGAACAAGACCAAGGTTGCCAAGATCTCCAAGGAGAAGCTGATGGAAATTGTCAACACCAAGATGCCCGACTTCAACACCACGAATCCTGAGGCCGCTGCCCGCATCATTGCTGGTCAGGCTCGCCAGATGGGTATCGAGGTGGAAGGCATGTAACCCCTTCGCAGGAGGGAAAACCATATTAACCCCGAACGTACTGCTAAATAAATATGTCTACAAAACGCTCCAAGCGCTACAACGAGGCAGCTAAGCTTGTTGATTCCAGCAAGAACTACGCTGTTGAGGAGGCTGTGGAACTGATGAAGAGCTTCCCCGCTCCGAAGTTCGACCCCACGGTCACCGTTTCCTTCCACCTGACGGTGGATCCCCGCAAGGCCGACCAGATGGTGCGTGGCTCCGTGGCCCTGCCCAATGGTACTGGTAAGAATGTTCGCGTCATCGTGTTTGCTCAGGGTGAGGCCGCTCAGGCTGCTCTGGAAGCCGGTGCCGAGAAAGTTGGTCTGGATGACCTGATTAAGGAAATCCAGAACGGTTATCTTGATTTCGACAGCGCAATCGCCACCCCGGACGCCATGGCCCAGGTGCGTAAGATTGCCCGTGTGCTCGGCCCGCGCGGCCTGATGCCCAACCCGAAGACCGGCACTGTGACGGATGACACCGCCAAGGCTGTTCGTGAGGTGAAGGCTGGTCGCGTTGACTTCAAGGTTGACAAGAACGCCAACATTTCCGCCGCTGTGGGTAAGCTTTCCTTCGAGAGCGACAAGCTCGTTGAGAACGCCCGTGCATTCATCTCCGCCGTTGTTAAGGCCCGCCCCTCTGGTGCCAAGGGTGCTTACATCGCCGGTGTGACCATGTCCAGCTCCATGAATCCCGGTCTGTCCATCAGCCCCGTGGAGTACTCCAAGAACTAATCTGAACCACAAGAACTATTATGAGCAACGAAAAGAAACTCAATCCTCACAAGGGCGTTATCATCGATAGCCTCGTGGCCAAGGTTAACGCTTCTCCCTTCGTGCTGGTGTTCGATTACACTGGCGTGACGGTGCCGGAGTTCACCGAGCTGCGTGCCGCTCTGGCCGCCGCTGGTGCCAAGTGCGAAGTGGCCAAGAACACCTTCATGGCCAAGGCTATCGCCTCTGCCGGTCTGCCGGATATCTCTGCCTCCCTCAAGGGCCAGACTGCCTACATCATGGGCAACAGCGATGTGTGCGCCGCCGCCAAGGCTGTGAACACCTTCGCTAAGAAGTCCAAGAAGGCTGCCTGGAAGGCTGGTATCCTGGACGGCGCTGAGCTGACCGCTGATAAGATTAAGGCCCTGGGCGACCTGCCCAGCCGCGAAGTTCTGCTGGCCACCCTGCTTGGTACCATCAACGGTGCCGGTGCTGCTCTGGCCCGCGTCATCCAGGCCTACGTCGACAAGGAAAATGGTGGTGCAACGGAAGAAACTTCCGCTGCAGAGTAAAAAAAGACTTGAACAGATGGCGGCGGTGTGGTATCAACTGCCCGCCGCCTGAAAAAATTAGGCTCTCTGTCGGCTCTCCGGCCGGTGAGAACTGAAATGGATGGGGAGCCCCCATCCGCGACAAGAACCAATTAAATAGAAAAAAATACTACAATGGCTGATATCAATACTATCGCTGAGGAACTTGGCAAGCTTACCATCCTGGAGGCTGCTGAGCTTGTGAAGATGCTGGAAGAGAAGTGGGGCGTTTCCGCCGCTGCTCCCGTTGCCGCCGCTGCTGCTCCCGCCGCTGCTGAGGCTGCTGAGGAGAAGACCGACTTCGACGTTGAGCTGACCGACGCTGGTGCAAGCAAGATCAACGTGATTAAGGTTGTGCGTACCGTGAAGCCCGGTCTGGGTCTGGCTGACGCCAAGAAGATCGTTGAGAGCGCTCCCGCTATCCTGCTCGAAGGCGTTTCCAAGGAGGAAGCCGACAAGGCCAAGGCCGAACTCGAGAAGGCTGGCGCCAAGGTCACCATCAAGTAACCTTTCGTTTTACACGAAGCAGGAGGGGATTACTGTCCTCTCCTGCCTTCGTGTCCCTCCGTTTCTGGCTGAATTCGGAGTGTTTTTTAAGCCATTTACTGTCATAATTTTATAAAACTCTCTCGTGCGCGTGCGCACGTAGAATCGACCCGGGGCAGGGGAGAGGCTGCCGAAATGCTCCGGGTCGGTTCTACAAAAGGAACCGACCGGCACCTGGCCAGGTGCACAACTCCATCTCCGACAACTCCATGTCCAAACAAGAGCGAATCAGTTTTGGTAAGATCAAGGAGGTCATTGACCCGCCCAACTTGATTGAGATTCAGACTAAGTCCTACGAGGAATTCCTTCAGCGCTTCACCGAGCCCGACAAACGGGCCAAGATGGGTCTGCAGGCTGTTCTGGCAGAGCATTTCCCGATTGAAAGCTACGATGGCCAGATTTGCCTCGATTTCGTGTCCTACGAGATTGCCCCGCCCAAGACTTCTGATTTTGCAGCTATTCGCTGCGGTGAGACCTACAGTGCTGCTCTGTATGTGAAGTTCCGCCTGAAGTGTGGTGACTACACGAGCGAGGAGAATGTGTACATGGGTGAAATTCCCATGATTACCGATCGTGGTACCTTTGTGATTAACGGTGCCGAGCGCGTGATTGTGGCTCAGCTGCATCGTTCTCCGGGTCTGTGCTTTGAGAAGTCTCAGCACACCAACGGCAAGGATATCTACTCTTTCCGCATTATTCCTGACCGTGGTTCCTGGCTTGAGGTTCAGTTCGACACGAACGACCTCATGTACGTGTTCCTTGACCGCCGCCGCCGCCGCCGTAAGTTCCTGGCCACTACGTTCCTGCGTTACCTGGGTTACGAGACCGACCGCCAGATTGTGGAGCAGTTCTACACCATCGAGAAGCTGCACCTGAGTGCTGTGGCCGGCCCTGAGCTGGAGTATCTGATTCCTTTCGAGGACGTGAAGTACGGCGAGGACAAGGAAGGCCGCAAGGCTACCATCATCGCCAAGGCCTACGAGCCGCTCAGCCTGGCCACCATCCGCAAGATGCAGGAGCTGGGTATTGAGGAAATCGAGGTAATCGACCAGCGCGAAGAAGAGACGCTGGTGAAGACCCTGAAGAAGGACCTTGCTCACGACCGCGAGTCCGCCCTCAAGGAGATTTTCCGCAAGTTCCGCCCGGGTGATCCTTCCTCCGTGCAGCAGGCAGCCACCGCTCTTGACCGCCTGTTCAAGGATGAGAAGCGCTATGATCTTACCCGCGTGGGTCGTTACAAGATTAACCAGAAGCTGGGTCTGGACGTGCCCGAGGACTGCCGCCTGATTCAGCCGGTGGACTTCCTTGCTTCTCTGAAGTATCTGCTTCGTCTTGTGCATGGCGAGGGGCAGGTGGATGACATCGACCACCTGGGCAACCGCCGTGTGCGTGCCGTGGGTGAACTTATTTCCAACCAGTGCCGCGTGGGTCTTGCCCGCACCGAGCGTCTGGTGAAGGAGCGCATGACCCTGTGCGATACCACCCGCACCGATATCACCCCCAGCAAGCTTATCAACCCGAAGGCTCTCAGCGCCGTGGTGCGCGACTTCTTCGGCCGCAGCCAGCTGTCTCAGTTCATGGACCAGATTAACCCGCTGGCCGAGCTGACACACAAGCGCCGTCTGTCTGCTCTGGGCCCGGGTGGTCTGAACCGCGACCGCGCCGGTTTCGAGGTGCGAGACGTGCATCCCTCCCACTACGGCCGTATCTGCCCGATTGAGACCCCCGAAGGTCCGAACATCGGTCTTATTAACTCCCTGTGCACCTATGCCCGTATTGATGAATATGGATTCATCGAGACTCCCTTCCGCCGCGTGAAGCACGTGGAGAAGAAGAACAAGAAGGGCGAGGTAGAGAGCGTGGAAACCATCGTTACCAACGAAGTGGTGTACCTCACCGCTGATAAGGAAGAGTACCACCTCATTGCCCAGGCTAACAACCCCATCGATAATGATAATGGCTCCGGCCACTTCACCGGCAAGCGCGTGACTGCACGTGAGCACGGTGAATTCATCGAAGTGGATCCTGCTAAGGTGGAGTTCATGGACGTGTCTCCCAAGCAGATTATCTCTATCGCAGCTGGTCTGATTCCCTTCCTTGAACACGACGACGCCAACCGTGCACTCATGGGTGCAAACATGCAGCGCCAGGGTGTGCCGTTGATGGTGAACCAGGCTCCGCTTGTGGGTACCGGTATTGAAGCCAAGTGCGCACGCGATAGTTGCGCTGTGGTGTGCGCTGTGGCTCCTGGTATCGTGGCTTCTGCTACGGCAGAATACGTGGTGACCACGCCCGATGGCGAGCTGCCCGTATCTCCGAATACCTGGCTGAGCGACCCTGAAAGCATCAAGACCAATCCGGATAAGGGTATCTTCGTGTACCAGCTGCGCAAGTTCATGCGCTCCAACGCCTCCACCTGCATCAACCAGAAGCCCATCGTTTCCCGTGGTGATGTGGTGAAGCCCGGCGATGTGCTGGCCGACGGTCCCTGTACCGATGGCGGTGAGCTGGCTCTGGGCCGCAACGTGCTGGTGGCATACATGTCCTGGTACGGTTACAACTTCGAAGACGCCATCATCATCTCTGAGCGCCTGGTGCAGGAGGATGCCTACACCTCCATCCACATCGAGGAATTCGAGGAAAAGGCCCGCGACACCAAGCTGGGCCCGGAAGAAATCACCCGCGATATCCCCAACGTGGGCGACGAAGCCCTCAAGAACCTGGGCAGCGACGGTGTAATCCGCATCGGTGCTGAGGTGAAGCCCGGCGATATCCTCGTGGGTAAGATTACGCCCAAGAGCGAGACCGACCTGGCTCCCGAGGAACGCCTTCTGCGCGCCATCTTCGGTGAGAAGGCTGCTGATGTGAAGGATACCTCCCTGCGCGTGCCCCCGGGCACCACGGGTGTGGTGATGGATGTGCGCGTGGTGCGTTCCTCGGCTCCCGGTGCTCCCACTGTGGACCTGGAGAAGGAAGCCCAGAAGCAGCGCAAGAAGGTGGATGCCGAGTACGAGCGTGACCGCGATGCTCTTATCGAGCAGCTGACCAGCAAGCTTTCTGACCGCCTCCTGGGTGAGAAGATTCCGCTGGAGGTGACCCGCGTGGGCTCCAACGAGCTCATCATTCCCGCCAATCGCAAGATTACCAAGACCCTTCTGCGCAAGCTGGCCGTGTGCCACGACCAGATTGAGATGAACGAAAGCCCGGTGCGCAACCAGATTTTCGAAATCATCAACAGCTACGAGCCCCGTTTCGCCGATCTGGACGAAGAGCGTGACCGCAAGCTCGACAGCATCGAAGCCGGTGCAGAGATGGATCCGGGCGTGGTGACCGAGGTTAAGGTCTACATCGCCACCAAGCGTAAGCTGGGTGTGGGTGATAAGATGGCAGGTCGTCACGGTAACAAGGGTGTATGCTCCCGCGTGCTGCCGGTAGAGGACATGCCCTACCTGGAAGACGGTACTCCGGTGGACATCATTCTGAACCCGCTGGGTGTGCCTTCCCGAATGAACGTGGGTCAGGTGCTTGAGGCTCACCTTGGTGTGGCCGCCAAGGCCCTTGGCTTCAAGGTGGCTACTCCGGTGTTCGACGGTATCCAGGAATCCCAGATCTGGGACTTCATGAGCCAGGCCAAGCAGGTTCCCGGCTTCTCCTGGGTGGGCGATGGCAAGGATGGTTCCGTGGCTGGTAAGAGCCGCCTTATCGACGGTCTGACCGGTGAATACTTCCACTATCCCGTGGTGGTGGGTTACACCTACATGCTGAAGCTGAACCACCTTGTGGCCGATAAGGTGCACGCCCGTGCCGTGGGTACCTACTCGCTCGTGACGCAGCAGCCCCTGGGCGGTAAGGCTCAGCACGGTGGCCAGCGTTTCGGTGAAATGGAAGTGTGGGCCATGGAGGCATACGGTGCAGCTTACACGCTGCAGGAGCTCCTTACTGTTAAGTCTGACGACGTGCAGGGCCGTACCCGCATCTATGAGAACATCGTCAAGGGCGACAACTCCCTGGAGGCCGGTACTCCCGAATCCTTCAACGTGCTTATCAAGGAAATGCAGGCTCTGTGCCTCAACGTGCAGCCCACCGAGAAGCGCGACCGCGAGAACGCTCCGCAGACCACGGACGACCTCTTCGCTCTGCTTGCCGGCGACGGTATGGATGATGAGGACGGCTTTGATTCCGAGGATGATGATGATTTCGACGCAGACTTCTCCGATATGGATGATGAGGAATACGCCGGGTCTGATTCCGAGGACGACGACGACGATATGTAAACCTGTAACCGCTGCCCGGCGAGTTAACCCAAGCCGGGCAGCATTCCCAAACCTCTCAAAAATATACTAATATGTCTTTTAACGACCTTAATAACGAGAAGCCCAAGAACTTCGATCAGGTTTGCATCACCGTGGCCAGCCCGGATGATATCCTGAGCTGGTCCAGCGGCGAGGTCAAGAACCCGGAGACGATTAACTACCGTACCTTCAAGCCTGAGAAGGGCGGTCTGTTCTGCGAACGCATCTTCGGCCCGACCCGCGACATGGAATGCTCCTGCGGCCGCTACAAGCGCGCCAAGAACAAGGGCATGATCTGCGACCGTTGCGGTGTGGAGGTGACTACCGCCCGCGTGCGTCGTGAGCGCATGGGCCACATTAACCTGGCTGTGCCGGTGACCCACATCTGGTTCTACAAGTGCATGCCCAGCCGCATCGGTCTCATGCTCGACCTGACCGCCCGCGACCTGGAGCGTATCATTTACTACGAGGATTACATCGTTATCGATCCCCGTGATGTGGCCGGCATCGAGCGCGGCCAGATTCTGACCGAGGAGGAGTACGAGGAACTCGTGGAGGACTACGGCGATGACGCCCCCGAGGCAGGCATGGGTGCTGCCGCTATTCAGCGCCTTCTGGCCACCATCGACCTGGATGCCCTCGTGGACGAGCTGCGCCAGGAGATGGAGAAGACCAACTCCAAGCAGAACAAGCGTAAGCTGGCCAAGCGCCTTCAGCTGGTGCAGGGCTTCCGCATGAGCGGCTGCAAGCCGGAGTGGATGGTGCTTACCACGCTGCCCGTGATTCCCCCGGACCTGCGTCCCCTCGTTCCGCTGCCCGGTGGCCGCTTTGCCACCAGTGACCTGAACGACCTGTACCGCCGCGTCATCAACCGTAACAACCGTCTGCGCGAGCTTTCCGCTCTTCAGACCCCCGAGGTGATTAAGCGCAACGAAATGCGCATGCTGCAGGAGGCTGTGGACGCTCTGTTCGACAACGGCCGCCATGGCCGCCACGTGACTGGCGCCGGCAACCGTCCGCTGAAGTCCCTTTCCGACATGCTGAAGGGCAAGAGCGGTCGTTTCCGTCAGAACCTGCTTGGTAAGCGTGTGGACTACTCCGGCCGTTCTGTGATTGTGATTGGTCCGAACCTGAAGATGAACCAGTGCGGTCTTCCCAAGAAGATGGCTCTGAGCCTGTTCGAACCCTTCATCATCCACCGCCTCAAGGAGCTTGGCTATGTGCACACCGTGCGTTCCGCTAAGAAGATGATTGACCGCAAGGAGTCCATCGTGTGGGATATCCTGGAAGAAGTGACCAAGGGCCACCCGGTGTTCCTGAACCGTGCTCCTACGCTGCACCGTCTTTCCATCCAGGCTTTCGAGCCTGTGCTGATTGAAGGTTCCGCTATCCGTCTGCACCCGCTCGTATGTACCGGCTATAACGCTGACTTCGACGGTGACCAGATGGCTGTGCACGTACCGCTGAGCGTGGAAGCCCAGCTGGAGGCCCGCCTCCTCATGCTGGCCCCCAACAACATCTTCTCCCCGGCCTCCGGTAAGCCCATCTGCACGCCCTCTCAGGATATCATTCTGGGTTCCTACTACCTGACGCACACCCGCGCCAAGGAAGTGAAGGAGCACCAGGATAACCAGGAGCTGTTGCCCCTCTTCGAGTCCATCTCCGAAGTGGAGTTCGCTATCGCTGCCCGCAAGATTGGCTACCACCAGTGGATCCGTCTCAAGAACCCGGATTACGGCAAGACCGGTGCCGAGTTCGAGAAGATGGCCTACAACCAGGAGAACGTGGACCGCAAGACTCTTGTGACCACCGCTGGCCGTGTGCGTTTCAACGAAATCTGGCCGGATGAAATGGGCTACATCAACCGCAACGTGGGTAAGAAGCAGCTGGGTGACATCATCTGGCGCTGCTACCAGACCTGCGGTCAGAAGCGCACTGTGGAGACTCTGGACGCCCTCAAGTCCCTGGGTTATAAGGAAGCTACCCGTTCCGGTTGCTCCATCGGTATCGTTGACATGGTGGTGCCCGAGAACAAGGACGGCGTGATTTCCGCTGCATATGAAGAGGTTGCCAAGGTGACCGAGCAGTATGAAGAGGGTCTTATCACCAACGGCGAACGTTACGATAAGGTGATTAACATCTGGTCTACGGCTACGGACGCCATTCAGAAGGAACTTTACACCAAGCTGGAGTACAACGAAGGCTCCGCAGTGGCCAGCCCTCTGTACATGATGGTGGATTCCGGTGCTCGTGGTAACAAGGCCCAGATTAAGCAGCTTTCCGGTATGCGTGGTCTTATGGCCAAGCCCTCCGGTGAAATTATCGAACGCCCCATTACCTCCAACTTCCGTGAAGGTCTGTCCGTGCTGGAGTACTTCATCTCCACCCACGGTGCCCGTAAGGGTCTGGCTGACACCGCTCTTAAGACCGCTGACTCCGGTTACATGACCCGTAAGCTGGTGGACGTGGCTCAGGACGTGATTGTGCGCAGCGTGGATTGTGGTACCGAGAATGGTATCACCATGACCGCAATCTTCGACGGTGAGGACGAAATCGCTACCCTGGCTCAGCGTATCTATGGTCGCGTGACCTGCGACGATATCTACGACCCGACCACCCGCGAGCTTATCGTGGGCAAGAACGAGATTATCACCGATGAGGCCGCCAAGCACATCGAGAAGGTGGGTATCGAGAAGGTGAAGGTGCGTTCCGTGCTGACCTGCAGCATGTCCAAGGGTTGCTGCGCCAAGTGCTACGGTCTGAACCTGGCTACCGGCCAGAGCGTGAAGGTTGGTGAGGCTGTGGGTATTATCGCTGCTCAGTCCATCGGTGAGCCCGGTACTCAGCTGACCATGCGTACCTTCCACGTGGGTGGTACCGCTACCGCAGCTGCCAGCCGTCCTGAGTATGTGGCCAAGAGTGCTGGTACCGTCATTTACGACGAGAACCTGCGCGACCGCTGCGTAGAGGACGAGAATGGCAACATGGTGGTTCTCTGCAAGAACGGCAGCGTGAAGGTGTACGATGCTGAAGGCAAGGAACTGGAGTCCTACTCTCTGGCCATGGGTGCTGTACTTCGCGTGAAGGACGGTGCCAAGGTAGAGGCTGGTGACCTGGTGGCTGAATGGGATCCCTTCGCCATTCCGGTTATCTCCGAAGTGGGCGGTACCGTTGAGTTCCAGGATATGATTGAGGGTATTACCTGCCGCACCGAGTCCGGTCACACCGAATCCGGTAAGGGTACCACCGTCATCATCGACCACCGTCAGGACCTGGCTCCGCGTGTGATTGTGCACACCGCCAAGCCCGGTTCCGATAAGGACAAGCCCCGCTCCTACACCATCCCGACTGGTGCCTACCTCGTGGTGAGCAACAAGCAGAAGATCACCGCTGGTGCTCAGCTGGCCAAGACTCCCCGCAAGGTGCAGAAGACGAACGACATTACCGGTGGTCTTCCCCGCGTGGCCGAGCTCTTCGAAGCCCGCCGCCCGAAGGATACCTGCACGCTGGCTGAAATGGACGGTATCGTCTCCATTGATGACGCCATGATTCGCGGTAAGAAGGTTGTGACGGTGTACCGTGATGCCGCCGCCAAGGAGGCAGCTACCAAGAGCCGCAAGCGCTCCACCAAGCTGCAGACCAGCGACGAGTACGAGGGTACCATCGCCATCAAGCACCTTGTGCCCATGGACCGCCACATCATCGTGCACGATGGCGACTATGTGCGCGCCGGTGAGCCGCTTTCCGACGGTTCCGAGGCTTCTGATGAAATTCTCCGCATCTGCGGTAAGGACGCTCTGCAGGAGCACCTCGTGAACAAGGTGCAGCAGGTGTACCGTGTGCAGGGTGTGGAAATTAACGACAAGCACGTGGAAATCATCGTTTCCCAGATGCTGCGCAAGGTGCGCGTGAAGGACCCGGGTGATACCGGCCTGCTCTGGGGTGACGAGGTGGACCGCACTACGCTTGAGCGCATCAATAAGGAGACTGTGGAGCAGCACGGCCGCCCGGCTGACAGCGAGCCCATCCTCCTGGGTATCACCAAGGCCTCCCTCAAGACGGATTCCTTCATCTCCGCCGCTTCCTTCCAGGACACCACGCGTGTGCTGACCGAGGCTGCCACGCTCGGCAAGGTGGATATGCTCGAAGGCTTCAAGGAAAACGTGATTCTGGGTCACCTTATCCCGGCTGGTACCGGCTTCTCCCAGTACCGCAACATCGTTGTGGAGCCGGCAGAGGGTGCCACCCCGATTCCCCGCGCCACCTACTTCGACGACGAGGATATGCCGCTGTCTGACGACACGCTCTCCGTGGGTGCCGATGAGTAATCGGTGATGCTCACCAGATAAACTTCACGCCCGGTATTGCTCAGTGCAATACCGGGCGTTTTCGATTTGCTTGAATGAAGGAGAAATCTGTTCGGCTATTCAGAGCAGGCCGGGCAGGGTGGCTGCCTGGAAACAGGGCTGCCAGGTGGTGGCAATAGCAGTGGCCTGGCGGGTGCCATTCTCCCACTGCTGGAGCTCTGCCAGCAGGGCGGTGCTCAGGGCTTCTGCTGTGTCTTCTGCCGCCACGGTGCCGGAGTTTTTGCTGGTGTACCACTGCACCACGCTGAGGAGGGGGCGCGGCGGGCAGACCACGCTGCAACCGCAGCAGAGGGCTTCTGCCGAGGCGCCGTGTGAGCCTTCGCTTTCCGAGGTGCAGAGCGAGATGCTGGCTGCATTGCAAAGCCGGCTGAGCTGCGCGTGGCTGCACTGGCCGTGCAGGTGGATACGCTGCTGCAGGGGGGAGGGCAGGGCGCTGTGCCAGGCCTGAAGCTCTGGTGTGAGTGTTCCGCAGATATCGGCCTGTGCTGTGCTGTGCTGCCGGAGTGTCATTTCCAGAGTCTGCATCATGAGCGGAGTGCGTTTCACCGGGTATTGCCAGCTGCCTGTGCAGATGATGCGTGGCTGTTTGGTCGTTCCGTCGTATCGGAAGCAGCTGTTGACCGGGGTGGGGAACTCGTGGCATTTGTTCGCAATGCCTGCTCCGTAGGATGCATCGTTGCGGAACGATTCAATACACGGACCGGAGCTTGTAATGGCGTGTGCATAGCCCAGGTGCAGCCGACGAAGCAGATTAACGGCACAATCCTTGAGAACGTTCAGAACGCGGTTTCCCGGGCGGCTCAGATGCTCGTGCAGCTCACCGCTGGAATCAAAATGAATGATGAGCTTTAATCCGGCCTTGCGGATAGCCCGGGCAATGCGCGTGTAGCGCGGGTCTCCCCAGGAATAGAGGATTACGGCATCTATACCCAGTGATTTCCACCAGGCTGGCTGGCGCAGCCTGCTCATGGGAACGCGCAGTAGTTCCTCTGATTTCAGGTCGTCCTCCCACGCGGGGAGGGGCATGATAACCCGGCAGGAGTATCCCTGCTGCCGCAGCTCCCGGCAGATGAGCCCGGTATCCCGTGTGTAGAACGTCGGGTTCGCATGGAAGGCTACCGGGGTGCAGGTTGCAAATCTGAAAGGGCCGGGGTGCATGGTGGATTCAGTGTTCTCAGAATACTTGCTCTGCCGGGGGGAGTCAAGCTCTATTATGCAAGCGCGCCGGATAGTGTGATACTATCCGGCGCGGTATAGGAAAAATCTTTAGTTCTGCAATCAGGCTGCAATGCCGAAATGGCGCTGAATATCTTCAAAGATGCGGTCGCGGAGACGACGTGCCCTCTCGATATTGCGTGTCTTGAGGGAGAAACGCAGGCGCTCGGCTGTTGCGTCGGGCTTGTGCACGGTTACGTGGCACCACCACACACCACGGTTGTTCCAGAGGTGGTGGTTGAGGTTTTCGTCATTGATACGAAGCGCGATCTTGGTCTGTTGCGGGGTCATTTTGAGTAGAATTTATCTATAAAGTTAAAGGCAGGGTGTTATCCCTGCAGGAGTGTCCGCGTTCGTTTCTGAACCACCGTGCGGCACCTCCAGGTCTG
Organism: Akkermansia sp.; assembly: GCA_017546445.1. Classification (GTDB taxonomy): domain Bacteria; phylum Verrucomicrobiota; class Verrucomicrobiia; order Verrucomicrobiales; family Akkermansiaceae; genus Akkermansia. The sequence goes on from JAFYWX010000001.1 coordinate 47,931, forward strand.
GCTTTTTGTTTGTAGACACAGGAGGTAACCGCTCCGTTCAAAAAAGAGCAGGATTTAGTAAAGAATCCCGGCCTTCTTGAGCGTGTTGTAGGCACCGTTCTTGGAGATGGTGCGCAGAGCCTTGCAGGAAAGCTTCATGCGAAGGTAGCCACCCTTGCCACCGTTGAGCTCGGGCACCCAGATGCGCTTCTCCTGGAGGTTGGGGTACACAGTGCGGTTCACCACCTTGGTGACGTGACGGCCGATACCGCCCTTCTTCTTGGCAAGACCGGAACGATGAATGCGACGGCCCTTGTGCGGCATGGCAAATGTGATATTGCAAATACGGGACATAAGATGTTCTAGGTGACGTTAAAAATAAAGCGGTGCGCTATTTTACACAATTTGTGCGTTGCGTCAAGCAAAACTACACCTTTTGTCTAAAAATGTGCAATTAAGGAGGGTATTCGGCAGAAATCAGACCAGCTCTTTGCGTGTTCTGGCTGCCATTCTGGCCATTTGGCGCTCAATTTTGTTGAAGCGGAGTCGCACTATTTTGCCCATAAGCCGCGAAGCGAAGTGGCTGAAACAGGCGCAGAAGGTGAGCCAGGATGTCAGGAATTTACCAGTAGTATGACGTCGCTGGTAAATTTCATCGCGCCAGTGGAGCAGGGACAACGCTCTGGAGCGCACCCACCAGTTATACAGGGAACTCCGCTGGAAGAAGAGTTTAGCCTCAGTCGGGCAGTCTGGCTGCATGAGCATTTCCTGCTGCAGCAGGTAGGCATCCAGTGCCGCGCCGCTCTTATTTCCACCTACATTGGCCAGGAATGCATCTGTAGCAGAGCCACCCCATATGCGGTAAAGAGCTGTGGTGCAGTAGCATGTGCCTATCATGCGGTGCTGCATGGCAAAGCGGCTCCAGCCGATGCCATCGCCGAACATGCGGACGCCATCCGGGAACAGGTCTTGCCCGTTGATGGCAGAACGCCGCAACACGGCGGAGGAAGAGGAGGTTTGTGAATCGCCTTCAAGGAACCAGTTGATGCTCCAGAAGGGAAGGTTTTCTGTATCCCTGGCCTTCAGGTCTGCGGGCTTGATGTCGGCGGTACGCTCTGGTTTTGTGGAAAACCAGTCAAAGGAGGGGTTTTGTTCAAAGAAGCGGCGGGCCAGTGCCAGGTGGTTCGGCAGCCAGGCATCGTCACAATCCAGGAATGCAACGTATGTGCCGCGTGCTTCTCTCACACCGCGATTACGGGCGTTGCATTCACCTCCGTTGGGCTGGGTAATGACCCGGAGACGCGGATCTGTTTCCTGTTTCAGAATGAGCTCCGTATCATCCGGTGAACCATCGTTCACGACGATGATTTCGTAGTCTTGTTCGGTTTGGGCGTAAATGCTCTGCAAAGTCTGCCGAATGAATGCGGCAGCCTTGTATGCTGGAATGACAACGCTGAAGAGAGGAGTGGATTGAGACATGTGTGTGCAGGACTATGCTAAATGTCTCAGCGGGTTGCGTCAAGAAAAAAAACGGCTGGCGCCTTATTTGCCACATGTGTCCCAAAGATTGCCGCGCCAAATGGGAGTTTGTCGGGCTGGAACAGCTCGTCGTTGCTGCGGTGTAAACGCAGCAATTTAGCCCACTTTCAAGTGGATTTAGATGCCTCGTAAGAGGCAATTTCATCTGCCAAAGGCAGATTTCGATGCAGCTCATCAAGAGCTGCAATGCAGGTGA
>JAFYWX010000037.1 GCA_017546445.1 Akkermansia sp.
AAACAGCTATTCTTTCATAGAGAATTTATATTGAAATTAAGGCGCATATGTAGCACCCCTCTCTGTCACCCGTTCCACGGGTTCCTATTCCTTATTTTTCTTTACGAGGGGTTACGCGCACCATGCTGACGCACGGTGCGCTCCACCGCCTCGCTATTGTTATGTCGCCCGTTTCACGGGCTCTATTCCGCTCGCTGACGCGAGCCATCAGCCCCACAAATCGCCATTTCTACAACAGCCTGGCGGCGGCGCGGCGGCCATATACCGTGTCCGGATGCGAATCCGCCGCCCGTTGGAGCCAGGACTGGGCGGCATCGGTATCGTGCAGCGATTTCTCGCAAAGCTGCGCGGCGCGGAACATCAGCAGCGCGGCGTCCTCCGGGGACTTGATGAAGCGCATAGCTTTCTCCAGCGAGGCGAGGGCGGAGGCTGCATCGCGCTGCAGCTCCAGCTGCAGGCGGGCCAGTTCCAGCCAGCCGCGCAGGCGCCAACGCTGCTGCATCACCACTTTTTCCAGCTCGGGCAGCAGCGCAGCATTCTTTTCCATATCCATGCGTTCCACCAGGCGCGCAAGAGCATCATCACCAGGCACATAGGACCCCGAATAGAGACGCTCTGCGAGTTTCTCGCTCCACCCGGGAAGAATCCAGTAGCGAAAGAGGAGACCTTCCACCACGGCCAGCAGAACCAGCGCCCCCAGCAGCAGGAGGATGCCCTGGGTGCCGTGCCCACCGTACATGCGCTGCTGCACAGGCTGCAAAGCCAGCGCAAACAAACCGATGGGACACGCCACCGCCACCAGCTGGAATAAACGCCGCAGCATTATTTCTTGCCGGGCAGGTCATCCATCTCCAGATAATCCAGGGCTATGGTGCGCTCCGGGTTCTGGGGATTACGCACCTCAAGCTTCATCTGCTTGAAGAACCAGGTGCCATCACTCAAACGCTGCACAGACGTGATGGAGAAGCGCTTCTTGAGCTTGCCGTCCTTATCATAGCCATCAATCTGCCAGGTCGTGCCGTTTTCCTTATCCACCCACATACGCACCCAGGCAAACTGGCCCACAGCGGGATTCGGGTTGGGCACCTGCACCACATAGCAATCGCGGCCCTTGATGCGGGAATCTGCCCCGGCATCCACCATCTGCCCGCCCTGCCAGTACAGGAAACGCAGGGATAAATCCTCGTAGCACACATCGGTGCCGGCAATCGTCTGGGCATACTGGGCGGGAGCCATCACACGGGCTTTACCGTTCTCCACCAGCATGATATCCACATTCTTCTCCTTGATGCGCACGTCAAAACGCTTCCAGGCATCGCCTTCCTTGTACTGGAATGCCAGCGTTTCGCCACGCACGCTGAGACTGAACGGAATCTTAAGCTTAGCCTTGCGGATACGCCCGGCCACATCCTTATTGCCCTGGCTCACCGTCATTTCGCGCATGCAGGCCAGCAATTCATCAGCAGAAGGCTCCACTTCCATCTCCTGGGCAGAAAGCGGCAGCACCATGGCTGCTGCCAGCAGTATATTTTTCCACATCTTCATGTCGTGCATCATACCATATGAGCGCACCATTGCACAGCTTTTATTTTTTTGACTTGCAGCATTTGTTCACCTGGTGTAGACTCGCCCGCGTGAAATACAATCGTTTTGTCAATTCGCTGCTGATGGCGCTGCGCCTGGGTCTGGGGGTATTTTTCCTGCTGACCGGGGTGCAGAAAGTGGCAGCTATGAACGAAATGGTGGATTTCCTGACCCGCAGCCGGATTCTGCCGGCCTTTTTCTCCTTTCCGCTAGCATGCCTGGGGCTGGCCATGGAGCTGGTGGTGGCCGTGTGTCTGCTGACCAAGTGGAACTACCGCGGTGCCACCGTGTGGGGCGTGGTGATGTGCGGTGTGTTCCTGCTGCTGTATTTCCAGGGGTGGATGCGCGGGCTGGAGCTCAGCTGCAACTGCCTGGGCAGCACGCATGAGATTACGGACTACCCCTTTGATACCGGCATGCGGCTGCTGCTGCTCGGCGGCATGCTCCTGCTCTTCTGGGATTCCCGCCGCCCCGCGCCCACCTTCATGAAGCTGCGTAAATACGAGTTCGAGGACTTATAAAAGCGCGGGTTCGGATACCTTCATGCCTGAACAGAAGCTTTAACAAAAAAGGGTCGCAAACGCGACCCTTTTTTATCAGCGAGCCATAGCGGCTTCGATATCATCCGGTTCAATCGGCGCATTCGGGATGAGGTCCCCCACGCCGTTTTCGGTGATGAGTACATCTGTCTCCAGGCGGATGCCGATGCTCTCTGCGGGGATGTAGATACCGGGCTCCACCGTCCACACCTGGCCCACAGCAAAGCACTTCGTGTCGGAGCCCACGTCGTGCACATCGATGCCGAGGGAGTGGGAAGTGCCATGCATGTAGTACTTACGCACGCAGAGGGGATTCTCCGGCTGGGCATCCACTTCCTCCTGGGTGAGCAGGCCCAGCTGCACCAGCTCAGCAGCCATGTTCACACGCACCAGGCGCTCGTACTCCTGCTTCTCCAGGCCGGGGCGCATGATGCTCATGGCATAGCGCTGCACGCGGAGCACAGCCTCATACACCGCACGCTGGCGGGGGCTGAACTTGCCATTGGCCGGAATGGTGCGGGTCATATCACCGGCGTAGCCGCCGTACTCGGCGCCGATATCCAGCAGAATGAGGTCGCCATCCTTCACTTCCTTGTGGTTGGAGTTATAGTGCAGCACGCAGGTATCTGCCCCGCTGGCAATAATCGGCAGGAAGGAGAACTTGCGGGCGCGGCGGCGGATGTAGGCAGCGCTGAGGATAGCCTCAATCTCCCACTCGCCCATGCCGGGCTTCACCTGGGGCAGCAGGTCTGCAAAACCGGCACCGGTAATCTCACAGGCGCGGCGCAGCTGCACCATCTCCTCATCGCACTTCACCAGGCGCATCTCTGCCAGCTGGGAATACAGGCTCTCGGTGCGGGCATCCGGGTAAGAGGCGCGCAGCGCGGCGGCCATGCGCTCATTGCGGGTCTGCACATAGGTGTAGCGGCGGGGGTGGTTATCCGTCTCCAGCCAGATGGAGCTGGCAGCAGGCACCCACTCAGCCAGCAGCGCATTGTACACATCTGTCCAGCGCACATCCTCCACCCCGCTCAGGGCCGTGGCGGCGTCTTCCGTAAGACGGGCGCCTTCCCAGATGACAATCTTCTCATTCGTTTCGCGCAGCAGGAGGGTATCATCATGCTCACCGTTCTCGCCGATACGCATGAGCAGCACCGTTTCCTCCTGGTCAATGCCCGTCAGGTAGAACAGGTTGGCATTCTGGTGATGAGCCAGGGTACCATCTGCATTGGTGGGGTAAATATCATTGGCATGCACAATCACCAGCGCACCAGCCGGCAGCCTGGCGGCCAGTGCGTCTCGGTTTGCCGTGTAAAAAGAGGCAGGTATCGGTTCGTAACGGAGTGTATGGTTCATATCTTGCTGCCCGCAGTATACTCCCTCTCCCCCGCCGGTGCAATGCGAAATCATGTGTTCAGGCTGCTTTTTCCTTGACAGATTGCATGCTCGGGAGTAAGAAAGGGACTACACACCATTTGAAATCATTATGGATCGCGACGAAAAAACCCTTATTCTTTTCAAGCCGGACTGCGTCCGCAAGAACCTCTCCGGTATCATCCTGCAGCGTCTCCTGAGCGAAGGTTTCCGCCTGCGCGGCATGAAGATGATGCAGCTGGACGACGCCATTCTGCGTGAGCACTACGCCCACATCATCGACCTGGTAATTGACGACAAGCCCCTGTTCCCCACCCTGTCCTACTTCATGCAGACCAGCCCGGTGGTGGCTCTGGTACTTTCCGGCCCCGGCGTTATCACCCGCGTGCGCAGCATCCTCGGGCCCACCAATTCCATGAAGGCCGACAAGGGCACCATTCGTGGCGACTACGGCACCAACAGCATGCTCAACATCTGCCACGCTTCCGACTCCCCCGAAAGCGCCGAGGTGGAAATCAAGCGTTTCTTCAAGCCTGAGGAAATCTTCGACAACGTGGACTAATCTCCCACCGCACCAACCATTTCCAGCAAAAAAGGACAGCTTCAGCTGTCCTTTTTTTGTTGACTGAATATCAGAAGGCTCAACGGCGGCGCTTGTTATTCCTTTTAGGCGCAGGAGCGGGCTTCTTAGGAGCAGGCTTCTTCCGCGCGGGCGTAGCGCGGCGGCGCGGGGCCTTCTGGCGCTGCTGGGTGTTCCTGGCAGGCTGCGTCTTCTTAGTCGGTGCGGGGTCCACCTTCACCGGGGGCGGCGGAGGCGTTTCCACCACAGGAGCCTTCTGCACCTGCAGGGCCGTGCCGGGATTCATCACCCGGGCAAACGCCTCCACACCGGCGGCCAAGGCCCTGGCCAGCTTAATCTGGTATTCCTCAGAGGCCAGGCGCGTGCCCTCCTCCGGATTGGTGGCATAGCCCATTTCCACCATCACGGCGGGGCAGCGCAGCGAATTCAAAAGACTGTAATGAGCACGCCGGCATCCGCCGTCCTCTGCACCGGCCTTTTCCACCAGGCTTGATTGCAGCGCCATAGCCAGGGCCATGCTGCTCTGGCTGAACTCGTGCCCGGGCATGGGTTTCTCATTCTTGCCGGCAGGGGCCAGCGTATAGGTCTGCGCACCCTTCACATCGCTTCGGCCGCTGTTCAGATGCAGGCTCACAAAAATAGCAGCCGGGGCAGCATTCGTCGTATCCACACGGGCCTGGGGAGACTGGTATTGATTCTGCTCCTGGGTATACACCACCTCGAAACCGAGCTTCTTGAGCTCTGCCCCCAGCTTGGTTGCCACCACAAGCGCTACATCTGCCTCGCGCACATAGGGCGTCACCGTGCCAGTATCATGCCCGCCGTGGGCCGGGTCAATCACCACCGTACGCACCGCGCTCCGGTTGGCAATATACGTGGGGCGCAGCACAGGTTCTATCAGCTGCAGCACATCGACCTTTGCCACCAGCAAATCACCGCTGGAATCCTCCAGCACAGGGTGCGAGAGGATGCAGAGGCGCTCCTGGATGCGGAGCTCTCTTGGCGCCGGCCCGAAGGTGAGAGACACCTCACCATTGCCCAGTATGCGCTGTCCCACAACACGGCGGCCCTTGGGCTGCAGCACCATAAGCTTGTAAAAGCTGCGTAAATCCTCCAGCGGCAGATATTCCACGCCGCCCACCTCGCGCACATGCCAGGAGCCCACATTCGGCGCCGGCTGCACCACCGGGGGCGCAGCTGCCTGTTCGGCCTCAGCCTTGGCCACAGCATCCGCCGGATTTGCCACAGCAGCAGCCATGGATGCCAGCCACAACGGCACCACAACTGCCCCACACCGCCTTGCCATGTGCCCCATCATCTCTCTCTCTTAGCGTAATTGCTGATGCTGGAACCGGAAATACTGGTACGCACACGACCGGGCCTGGGGGTAGTAGAAGCCACATTCTGAGCAGGGCGGCACACGGTGTTATTGTAAGCCATGATTCCCTTGCAGATACTGTCTGCCAGCAGATTCTGGTAGCTGCTGGTAGCCATTCTGCTGCATTCAGCCGGGTTGGACACGAAACCGCCTTCAAACAAAATGGCAGGGCGGCGTATCGTGCAAAGCACAGAGAAGCGGGCGCGCTGAATCCCGCGGTCTATAGCACCGGAACTGCGGATAGCGCGGCTATGCACCGCAGTGGCAAGCGCAATATTCTCACTATCCTGGTTGTTGCCGGCAAGCTCATCAAAACGGCGGGAGCGAGCGAAGGGCGAAGTAGTGCCCTGCGGCGCCAGGGTGAAGGTCTCAATGCCACTGGCCGCGCTGCGCCCGGCGTTGTGGTGAATACTCACAAAAATGGAATCAGGTATGCGGTTGGCAATATCCACACGCTGCTGCAGCGTCAGAAAATAATCGCCATCTCGGGTCATCACCACGCGGTACCCTTGGCGCTGCAGCAATTTGCGCAACTTCCTGGCAACGGCCAGATTCAAATCCTTTTCCTTGGCGATGGAGCTCACGGCACCGGCATCATGCCCGCCGTGGCCGGGGTCAATCACCACCGTGCGCAGCTTCCGGTCGGGCGAATACCGCGGACGCAGCACCGGATCCACCAATTTGCGCATATCCACAGATGAAATCATGAGGTCTGACCCCACCTTGCGCACCGGGTGCGAAAGGACGTAGCGGTAGTTGTTCACATAAAAATCCTGTTTCTCCGGCTTGAGCGAGACCACATGCTTGCCACTGCCGTAGGACACACAACCGGGCCGCCCCTTCTTCGGTGTGAACCGGTAAAAGCGCCATACATCACTAAGTTTCACATACTCAACATCTTCAATACTGGTTACATCCCAGGTATTCTGTGCATACACTCCCCCCCACTGGCACATAAACAGGGCCAGCAGCATCATAACCATGTGTGAGGCAAGACGTCTCATATCCAAACTCTCTCTTACTCTACCATCTCTCCCCCTCCCCCCACAAGCCCAAAATGGTTCAGTTTCCGCATTTTTCTCGCACTCGTGTCAGCATTCCAGATAAATCTTGACACCAGCCCCAGGAACAGGCAGAATATGCCCCGCAACAAGCGCCGGAGAGATGGCTGAGTTGGTCTAAGGCACTCGACTCGAAATCGAGCGTGGCAGAGATGTCACCGTGGGTTCGAATCCCACTCTCTCCGTCATGAGAGAGTCCTTGCTGTCCACTGGCAGCAAGGACTTTTCATTTGTCTATTGACAAGTAAGGAATCATTATGTAGGATGATGCAGCACTCCTGACACTCCGGCATGAAATCCACCCTGCTCCTTTTCTGTTCCCTGCTCTGTCTGCTGTTCTTCTCACTGCTTATCGTGGCAGCGGGCATTTCAGATGTTGCCCCGCCGGAGGACGCATACAGCCAGGTGATAAACCCGGAGGCCGCTTGCGCCTACCTGCACGACCAGGAATCCTTCAACCGGGTCATCGGGGTCATACTCGCCGGGCTCTCCACCTTGGGGGCGCTGACCGCCCTCGTCAGCCTTATTTTCCTGCGCAAGGAACGCATTCTGGTCTGGTTCCGGCTGGCGCTGCTGCTGGCGAACATATGTATCATGCTGACCTGCGCCATCCTCTTCTTTGTCACCCTGATGGAGACCACGCAACCCACGCCGGAGTTCCTGCGACTCTGCCGCCCCTGGCTGGATTCCTACTGGGCACGCGCCATTCAGCAGACCCAGCAGTCAGCCTTGTTCCTGGGGCTTTGCTGCGGCATGCTCAGCGGGGTAAACAGCATGTCGTTCTACTTCCACCACCGCCGACGCACCTATTATAACGCGTAAGCTCAAACAGGTAAGCGGAAGAAACGGCGGGCATTCGCCGTGGTGGCGGCAGCCACTTCCTCCAGAGAAATACCGCGGAGAGCTGCCATCTTTTCTGCCACAAAACGCGTGCGCCCGGGAATGTTGAGCTTACCGCGGTGCGGCTCCGGGGAAAGATAGGGCGAGTCTGTCTCCAGCATCACACGCTCCAGCGGAGCCCAGGCTGCCACAGCCTGCACATCAGCAGTCTTTTTGAAAGTAATGATGCCGGTGAAAGACACCATGCCATCCAGCTGCTCAAAAATGGAATCCGCCTGTGCCTTGCTGCCGATAAAGCAATGAAACACCGGGCGCACCTTCGGGAAATTGCGGGCAATGGCAAAGGCATCGTCAAAGCAGGCGGTGCCTTCCTTATCGCGCGTGTGCAGGGAGATATTCAACCCCAGCTCCTCAGCCAGGGCAAAATGCTTCTCCAGCAGCACCTTCTGGCGAGCGTGGTACACAGCCTCATCCCAGCCCTCCGGGGCATCCCAGAAATAATCCAACCCCGTTTCGCCAATGGCGGCCTGCGGATGCTGGCGGCACAAATCGGCCATGTACTCAAAATCAGCATCGCTCACATTCGTGACCTCAGAGGGGTGCGCGGCCAGGCAGGAGGTCACAAAATCCGGCATGCGGCGGGCAAGCTCCAGCTGCGGCAGCCAGTCCTGCGGGTGCGTACCCTGCGACACACAGTGCCCCACCCCCAGAGCCAGCGAATCTGCCCGCAGCTGTTCCAGATTCTCATACTTATCGTGCACCAGGTGGCAATGAGTGTCAATAATCATGCGCACCGTATACACCAGCCCCTCGAAATTGTCAAGGAGAACATGCTGATTTCAGACTCGGGGAACCGGTGGAAAGATAGACAAAATTCACCAGAAAAGCTAAACGCACCAAGCGTGGCTTATTTCTGGCGATTCTGCCGCAGCAGACGGATAACATACCAGAGCACAGCAAGCAGCACAACACCGTCATCCAGCTGCCCGAGCCCCATGATGGAATCCGGTATAAAATCCACAGGGGAAACAATATATACGAGAGCCAGAATATAATACACTATGCTGCGCAGGCTCTTCAGGGAACCCTTCTGGGCCTCCTGCACCAGTTTTATAGCCGTTTGTTGTTTATTATCCATGATTTTCAGTAAGCTTGAGGAAATATAATCCGGTGTAAATTCGGGGGTCGAGAGCAATACCCTGCTCCACCTGCGCGGCAAGCCAGGCATCGATATCATCCAGCGGAGCTTCGCGCACGGTAATATTCTCCGCCTCCACTCCGCCGCCGGCGGCCACGCGAGTCAGTCCGCGGGCAAGAAAAAACGAAAGACTTTCCGAGGTAAGCCCCGGGGAGGACGGACCATGAAACAGGAAGCGCATTTCCGCGGCCTCGTAGCCGGTTTCCTCCAGCAGCTCGCGACGGGCGGCAGCGGCATCGCTCTCCGGCCCTTCATCGCCGCTGAGCCCGGCGGGAAAACACAAGCAACGCTGGCCGATAGGCGGGCGAAATTCCTCCACCAGCAGCACCTTGTTCTCCGGGGTGCAGGCAAACACCATCACCGCCCCCGTGTCATTCACACGCTGGCAATACTCCCAGTGCCCCTCGCGCACCATGTTCAGGAATTTCCCCTTGTACAACGTCTCCATGACTGTAAGAAAAGGAGGGGCGGCAAGTTCTACACCCGCCGCCCCCGGTTAATCATTGGAAAGCAGACGCTTACTCGCGCACCAGCTGCTGGAAGCGGGCAAGAATGCGCTTAGTCACAGGGCCGGCCACGCCGGTGCCGATGGTGCGGCCATCCAGAGAAGTGGCAGCAATCACCTCTGCGGCAGAACCGGTCAGGAAGCATTCATCGGCGCAGAGAATATCAAAACGGTTCATCACCTTCTCCACGCAGGGGATACCCAGCTCAGCGCAGATATCCATCACAGCGTGGCGGGTAATGCCACCCAGACCACCCTCAGTCAGCGGGGGAGTCTGCACCTCGCCGTTCACCACGATGAAGATGTTGTCACCCGTGCATTCGGCCACGTTGCCGCGCTGGTTCAGCATGAGCGCCTCGCCGGCGCCGGCAGCCACAGCCTCCATCTTGGCGGAAATACCGTTCAGGTAGTTCAGGCTCTTCACCTGCGGGCAGAGAATATCCGGATTCGGACGACGGAAGGAAGAGGTAATCATGCTCAGGCCCTTCTCGTACATCTCCTTGGGGTACAGAGCGATATTCTGCACAATAATGAACATGCTGGCCTTGGGGCAGTTGCGGGGATTCAGGCCCAGGTCACCCACGCCGCGGGTCACCACCAGGCGGATGTAGCCATCCACCATGCCACTGGCAGCCACGGTCTCCTTGGTAGCCTCGCACACTTCCTCGAAACTCCACGGCAGCTCAATCATGAGGTAGCGCATGGAATTGAACAGACGCACAATGTGCTCCTCCAGGCGGAACACCTTGCCAGAGTAGAAACGGATGCCCTCGAAACAGCCATCGCCGTACAGTACACCATGATCAAAGACGGAGACCTTAGCCTCGTCCCGGTCAACCAGCTTGCCATCAAACCAGATTTTCATGATTAAAAATTTGTGTGAACGGCTGCATTATACGCCCTTTTCCGCACAAAGAAAGAAGAAAAACGCTGCATGTCTGTTTTTATTCAGGAATTCCCCCTCCCGGGGAGCGCCCTTTTCTGCCATATCGGCGATTGAAGCTTGCAATCCACCGCCAGCAGGGGTAAAATGGACAGCAGCGTATGAAGACATGTCTGGGCAGTCTCCTGTTAGTTCCCGTAATCCTTGCTCTGGTGATTACGACCGTCTACCACACCTCCGTCAACTCCGAACTCCAATTCGAGAAACGCGACACCAACGCTCAGTACATCAACACCTCCCGCTCCTACCGCCCGCAGATTAAGGAAGCCGGGAAAACAGACCCCGCAGCCCCGGACAGTAACGATAAGAACGCCCCTGCCCCCGCTGGCGCTGTTCCCGGCCTGCTAGACGACGACACAGCAGAAGAAGCCTGACAAATCAATTTCTCAATCGTCAATTCCCATGCATCGTCCCATCATCGGCTACACCCTGGGCGACCAGGCCGGAATCGGCCCGGAAATCATGCGCGCGGCTCTGGCAGCCATGGCCGGTGAACAAGCAGAATTCCGCCCCATGGGCCCGGCGATTCACGCCACCCCCGGCTGCCCCACCCGCGAAACCGCCCAGGCCGCGCTCGAACAGCTGGAAAACGCCGCTGCCGCGCTCAAGGAAGGCCGCATCGATGCCGTGGTCACCGCCCCTGTCTGCAAGGAAAACCTGCACAGCGTCGGCTTCCACTTCCCCGGGCAGACCGAATTCTTTGCAGACCGCCTGGGCGTGCCGGATTTCGCCATGTGCCTCACCGGCCAGCGGCTCACCGTAGCCCTCGGCACCATACACACCGCCCTGGCAGATGTGCCCCGCCTGCTCACCACGGCAGAGCTCGTGCGCATCGGCACCCTGCTGGCAGATTTCGTGCGCCGCACCAGCGGCAAAACCACCCCACACATCGCCGTGGCCGGGCTCAACCCCCACAACGGCGAAAACGGCGCCTTTGGAGATGAAGAGGCGCGCATCATCACCCCCGCTGTACAGCAGCTCAGCGCCGCCCTCCCCTGGGCCCGCTTCACCGGCCCCTGCGTGCCCGACTGCGTCTACCGAGATGCCGCCCTCGGCCATTTCGACGCCATCCTGGCCCCCTATCACGACCAGGCCCTCATCCCCCTCAAGCTGCTGGACTTCGACAACGCCGTCAACGTCACCCTCGGCCTCCCCCGCTACCGCACCAGCCCCGACCACGGCACCGCCTTCGGCATAGCCGGCAAAGGCATTGCCAAGCCCTCCAGCACCATCCGCGCCTTCCAGCTCGCCCTCTCCTGCGCCCGGGCTCATTGACCCGCCCCCCCTTCCGCCGGCTCCGCCCATTCCCCCCCTCCCTGGTGGCCTCTTCATTTATGTGTGAAGACCCAAAAATTCAGGAAAGTCTAAGTAAATTTTTCTCGCCAGCCAGCATGTCATCACCACTTCTGAAATATTCTTCACGGCGTGTCGGGGAGAAATTAAACTTTTCTTAAATAAAATCCCCAAATTCCGCATCAAAACAAGCAAAAAAGCCCCTCCGAAACCTCGCGCGCGCGCGCGATACCTCAAATGCGTCATCTTTTTATCAAAAACAGGCATATCACACCGATAAACCTTGACACCCCACACCCCTGCAAACAGACAAAACGCTTGCCAAGCCCCCCCTGTTCGTGATAGTATGCACCCACGCCGAACCCACCCGTTCGGCAAACACTCAGAGTCACGCACCACCTTCATTACAAATTTCATGAATAAGTTCTTCAACAAGGCACTCATCCTTGCCGCTATGACTTTGACGGCACTGACCAGAATGCCGGTGGCACTGGCGGCCGCATACAACCCGGACGCCACCAGCCAGGGATTCGTCACCCCGGCAGCCCCCCGCCGCTCTGCCATGCCGGATCGCCGCCTCCCCAACCTGGGACGCGACAAGCATTCCTTCCCCTTCTATCACCCGCGCCAGCTCAACCGCGTGGTGCGCACCACGGCCTACACCCACTCTGAGAGTGACCACATCGGCTACGGTCCCAAGAACGCCATCGGCACCTACCTCAAATACGGCAGCCGGGTGCGCAGCGCCGCAGCAGACTGGTCTGTGTACCCCCTGGGCACCAAGTTCAAGATTAAGGGCCAGCCCTATATCTACGTGGTAGACGACTACGGCAGCGCTCTCGTCGGCACGGCCACCATTGATATCTACCAGCCGAACAAGTCCCTCATGCGCCAGTGGGGCCGCCGCGTAGTGGAAATCGAGGTCATTGAGTGGGGTTCCTCCCGACTCAGCATGGAGAAACTCTCCGACCGCCGCGGCTACAAACACTGCCGCCAGATGTATGCCGCCCTTCAGGAGCAGAGCCGCAACCGCAACACGGCCAAGCGCTGATTTCCCGGCAGACACACAAGCTTTCCTAAATGCCCGCACCCGCGGGCATTTTTTTTACTCTGACTGCATACAAAAAAGAAGGAACGGATGCAGTTATATCATCCATTCCTCCATTTTCCTACTACAGACGGGACTCGAACCCGTACGGTATTACCTACCGGGAGATTTTAAGTCTCCTGCGTCTACCATTCCGCCACTGTAGCATGGCTGCGGGTGAAATTGAACCATATTCCCTGCCGCAATGCAAGGAAAATCTGCGGCTACGGAGCAAAGCTGACAATGACCGTGCCCGCAGGCGTCTCCGGGCCAGTCCAGCTGATGCGCGAAGGCATGGCAGGATGAGCAAAGCCCTGCAGCTTGCGCTGGAACTGCGCCGAACTGCCATACTGGGTCAGGTACCCCTCAAAACTGCTTGCCCCGCGGGAATGGGCCGCCAGGGCAGCCTGCAAAAAGGAGTCAACACTGGTGTAATAGGCATTCCTGCGGCGGTAATACATGAGCGTCTGCCTGCCGCTGGCCGGGTAGGCCGAGCGGTTCCAGCTGTGGGAGCGAGCCATTTCGGCATCCGACAAGCAGAAGTAGGCATGCGAGACCACATCCCGGCGGTCCTTGCCCACCACGGGGTCATCCCAGGTGGCATCCACATGGTACCATTCCTTGTTGATGCAGACCAGATTCCAGGCATGCGGGCCGCCGGCATCGCCCGTAACCACGCGGGCCGGGATACCGGCAATTTCCAGCATAACAGATAGCGCAGCGCTATAGGCCTCACAATTGCCACTGCCCCCGCGCAAGAGCTGCTCCACGGTGCAGCCCCCTGTCTCCATATAGCGGGCAGAGGCCGCCAAGGCATCATGAATGGCCAGAAGCTTCGCGTATTCGCTCATGCCGGGCTGCACAACCGCCTTCACCCGCTGCTCAGCCAGCTGCAGCACGGCCTCCTCCGCATCGCTCAGCGTGGCACGGAAAGCCGCGCTGCGCCGGGCGGCACACAAGCGCACATAATCGCGGTATTCCAGCGTCATGGAGACCTGTCCGTTTTCCAGATAGGCCGTTTTGCAACGGCGGGCATATTCCCCCCATGTGCTTTCTGCAATAAGCTCGCGCCACTTGTCTTTCAACTCGCCGACAAGACGGAAATTGATGGGATTCCGGGCCGTGCGCACCCAGGAGGCAAAGGAAGAATCCAGCTGAGCACGGGTACTGATTACCGGATCGGATGAAGCCTGAATCCGCGCTTTTCCCGGCCGCGGCACGCTTCCCCAGGAAACAGCCGGGGCGCACTGCACCAGCAGTGCACCCGACAAAAGTAATGGCATGATGCGGCGCAGCATGACCCGGGAAATAAGGGGATTACACCTCCTCGCCATCACCCAGCAGCTCAGTCATCAGCCCGTTGGGCGAAGCGTGCATGGATTCGCGGGTAAGCATATTCTTGAGCTCCAGCTCCGGATACTCGGAACCGATGATGACGGCATAACGGGCGCCAATCTTCTCTGCACGCTTCAGCTGGTTGCCCATCTTGGCAGGAGCCAGCGGCAGGTCCACACGCAGACCGGCATCGCGCAGGGCGGAAGCCAGGGCCAGCATCTGCATGCGCTTCTCCGGCGCGGCCAGCACCATGCACACATCCACCGTGCTTGCCTTCAGCGCAGCATCGCGCAGGGCGCGGGCAGCCGGGCAAGCCTCGATGAGGTGAGCAATCACGGCATCACCCATGGCAAAGCCCGTGGCGGGCATATCCACAGCACCGTTGGAAAGCGTGGAAACCAGGCCGTTGTAGCGGCCGCCACCGGCCACGGCACGCAGGGTGTGGCCCTTGTCGAAAATCTCGAACACCAGCCCGGTGTAGTAGGCCAGGCCACGCACCACGGAAAGGTCAAGCTTCACATAAGCCTCCAGACCGCGGGCCTGCAGTTCCTCCAGCACGGCATCATAGCGCGGGGAGCAGCCTGCGGGCGGGTTGGCAATGAAATTCACCAGGTCCTCGCGCTTCATGCCGAAAGCATCCAGCTTCTCCTGGCAATACTCGGGGCGGTCGCGCTCAAACTTATCGATGATAGCCAGGAAATCCGGCACGCGATCCTCAGCCACACCATTATCAGCGGCATACTTCAGCCACACCTCGCGGTCAGAAATGCGCACCACGAAATCATCTGCCGTGAAACCAAACTCGCGCATGCAGTCAATGGCCAGGGAAATCAGCTCAGCATCAGAGCCCTCGCCGGCCTCGCCCAGAATATCGGCATTGAACTGCACAAACTCGCGCAGGCGGCCCTTCTGCGGCTTTTCATAGCGGAAACAGGAGCCGATTTCGAACCACTTGAGGGGCTTGGTATACTCGCGCTGGTAAGCAGCGGCAATGCGACCAAGAGATGCAGTGAGCTCCGGGCGCACGGTGATATCGCGCTCGCCCTGGTCCTTGAATCGGAAGAGCTGGGTGGGCAGTTCACCGCCGGACTTCTTGAGGTAGAGCTCCGTGGCTTCAATGGTGGGGGCTTCCCACTCTACAAACCCGTAACGATGCGCCACACGCCGCCACGTGTTGAACAGGTAATTACGGAAAGCGCATTCCTGCGGAGCAAAATCGCGGAATCCGGGCAGCGGTTGGAATCGTGCGTCAGGCATAATGGTTGTTGTGTAATTGTGGGATTAAAAATGATTGTTACGCCCCTCATTATACCCAATTCCGCCAGTTTGGCAAGCGCATAGCGCGTCCGCATGCACGCAGGATTTATTACAATAAAATCCGGAATCGAAAATACCACATCCTCGCCTCTCCGAGGCCTACAGGGTGCTTATCACCATTTTCTTCACGCTTCCGGCGCCGAAGGTCCGGTTCAGCGCTTTGATAATCTGTGGTTTGAGGCGGGTTATCTCATAGCGCACGGTGGGGTGATTCACCGCAATGCGCGCAGTACCGCGCATCACGCTCTGCAGGGTAGAAACCGCGGCCAGCGCCCCGCCCACGGCCTCTCGCCAGGCCTCGGCCAGCACCTCGGGAGCCATGCTTTCCTCCTCCAGGTTCAATTCACTGAGCAACTCTCCCAGCAGAGATTCCATGCTGCGCTGGTTGCTGCTCTCTGCAGAATCAGTACCGCAGCAGAAAAAATCGGACAACGCCTGGTCGCGCGCGCCCTTTCGCGCGCTGCGCACCCGCACCGCCCGTTCACCCACGCCATCCGGCATCTTTTGCATATAAAACCGCCGACGCGCCTTCTGCACCGGCATCACCACCGGTGTTTCAGCCTCCTTCTTTCTGCGGGGCGCGGCCATCTGCAAAGCGTAGGGAAAAAGCGGGCAGCCCGGCCATACCGGACTGCCCAGATGAATGTTTGAAACCTGCGGTGCTTTACTCGCCGTCGTCGCCGATGGCCTGCACGGGGCAACCTTCCATGGCCTCAGTGCAGAGAGCAATCTCCTCATCGGTCACGGGCTGCTTGCAAACGTAGGAAAGGCCCTCGTCATCATCGCGGGCAAAGAAATCAGCGGCGGTCTCACGGCACAGATCGCAGTCGATGCAGTTGCAGTCAACATAGAACTTGCCGGGAACATTCTTCTCAGTCTTATCGTCGATATCGGCCATTGTCGTGTATATGGGGGTTGTACCCATACACATTTATGACCTATTTTTATCGGAATGCAATCCTTTTTTATTGCAACATTGCATTTTTCGGTACAAAATAAGGTCATGCACGACCAGGAAGCGGAAAAATCGAAAAAAACAGGATGGAAGGACAAAGCATGGGGCGGCGTTGCCCTGCTCCTGCTGGCGGTGGGTATCATCTCTTTCCTGTGCACCATGCACAAACTTCCCCATGCCGAATGGCGCAATGAGTTCAAACCGCTTTCCTGGAAGGCCGCCGGGGTTGCCATTGACCACGCGGAAGCCTACTGGAAAGCCTCTGCCGGTGATTCCCGCATGGAGCTGCGTTCTTACTGCTACCCCGTCTGCCAGCTGAAGCTGGATGAGGCGGAAGGCACCGGCATGGTCACCGTGCGATTCCTGAATGGCCAGGGCGTGCAGATGGGCGACCGCATCAACATCCATTTCAAGGATGGCAAATTCGTACCTACAGAGAACAACAGCCTCCAGGTCACAGAAACAGAAGCCACCGTGCGCCTGGAAGACGGCTTCCTGAGCCAGGACGAATACACCCTGCACCAGTTCAACCAGGACACCCCGCTCTGGCGCGTCTACGTTGATTGCCGCACGGCAGATGGCGAACTGCATCCCCTGGGTTATCTCAGCATTCTTCCCAATGACCTCTGATACCACCAGCAAGAGAAAAGGCAGATTCCTCCGCATCCTGGCAAGCCTGCTGGGTGGCGCCTTCATGGCCCTGGCCTTTCCCCCGTATGACTGGGGCAACCTGGTGTGGGTCGGGCTGCTGCCCCTGCTCTGCGTGCTGTGGAACGGGCGCCGCGGTTTCTGGCGGGGCTTCGGCTACGGCTGGCTGTACGGCATGGGCTGGTACTGCGTGAGCTTCTGGTGGATTCACAATGTGGGCCTTGTGTTCCGCATTCCGCTACCGGTATTCCTGGGCATAGCGTTCCTGCCGCTCATGACGGTGTATTCATGTCTGGTGGGGCTCTGGGCAGGCGTGGCAAACACCCTGCTGCGCCCGCGCCTGGCCGGCATCCCGGACACCGCAGCCCTCACCCGCCCGGAGCAGAAGCAGCAGACCTGGAGCCAGTGGTTCACCGCAGATCTGCGCAGCACCCTGCGCAGCGCCATCGGCTGCGGCGCCATGTGGGTCTGCATTGAATGGCTGCGCGCCAACGGCACCCTGGGCTTCAGCTGGAACAGCATGGGCATGGCACTCTACAACGGGCTCTCCCTGGTGCAGTGGGCAGAATTCATCGGCACCGCGGCACTCTCCTTCTTCCCCACGGCGGCGGCAGTCATCCTCTGGTGCGCCACACGCCGCACCTGGCTGCAATACCGTGCAACCGGCCGCGGCAACCGCCCCTGGGACTTCCTCGGGCTCATCGTCATTCTCTTCCTCATGTTCACCGGCGGGCTGGCGCTTTCCAAGAAATACTCCCCGCTGGTCATGCTGAGGCAGGAGAACGTGCTGCAGCTGCCGGTCATGGGCGTGCAGCTCAATCTGGACCAGGTGGAGCGCATTGAGGACGGCCCCATGCAGCCCCGGCTCTACGGCGAATTCCTGCGCACCACCCACCAGGCTTTCGGCGAAGTACAGCAGGCCACCATCCGCCAGGCCATGGAAAACCCGGAGCTGGCTATCACCCAGCAGCTGCCGGTCTGGGTCATCTGGCCGGAAAGCGCCATGGGTTGCCCTATTCACCTGGATACCGAGGCAGGCAAACTCATAGCAGACGCCTACACAACACAATACTTTTTCGGGGAAGAAGGGCTCCCCATGCTGCGCAGTAAGGTACGCGAAATGGGCGGGCAGGATTTTGTACTCTTCACCGGGGTGGACCAGCTCCGCTGGGAAACCGATGCGAGCACCGGCAAACGCCGGCCCCGCGGCATGTATAACTCCATGGCCATCATTCCCGGCGGGTTCGATTCCATCACCACAACCAGCAAACAGCACCTCATGCCGTTTGGCGAATACCTTCCCTTTGTGGAGCACCTGGAATGGCTCGGCAAGCTCTACACGGAAATGACCGGCACCCAGGTGGGCGATGGTATTCACCCCGGCACGGGTGATGACCCGATTTCCGTATCTGTTCCCGGCACACAGGAAACCATCGGGGTCATCCCCGCCATCTGCTACGAGGATACCGTCGGCCGCCTTCTCACCAAATATGCGCGCAAGGGGCCCCAGGTCATCGTCAATATCTCCAACGACGGCTGGTTCCGCCACTCCTGCTGCGGCGAACAGCAGGCACGCAATGCGGCTTTCCGCTGCATCGAGCTTCGCCGCCCCATGGTGCGCGCAGCCAACATGGGCTACACCTGCGCCATTGCCCCCAACGGCGCCTTCATGGATATTCTGCAGAAGGCAGACGGCTCCCCCCACCTGCCCGGGCACAGCTATGCCGTGCTCCCTGTGGATAAGAACGCCGGCCTCACCCTCTACGCCCTGCTGGGCGACTGGGCCGTCATCCTCTGCGCCCTGCTGGTGCTCATCACGGCAGCGCCGGCAGTCATCCGCCACAAGAAATAAGCTCCATGCCGCAGATCATTCACATAGCCCTGAGCGCAGATGGCGCCTTCACCGTACCGCTGGGGCTGTGTCTGCGTTCCATCATGCAGAGCGCAGCCGCCGGCACCCGCTACCACTTTCATATTCTGGATAGCGGCGTGAACCGCAAACTGCTGCTGCGCGGGGGCTTCACCAACATCACCTGGTACGATGTAGCAGAAAAAATGCGCGACCTGCCCACCACCGCGCGATTCCCCTCTGCCACCTACCACCGCTTCCTGCTCCCCTCTCTCCTGCCGCAGGATATAGACCGCGTTATCTTCCTGGACTGCGATACCGTGGTCACGCAGGACCTTACCCCGCTTTATCATTGGGAGCTGCAGGGCAACTGCATCGCAGCGGTGCCCTGGGTAGTGCTCGGCCACTATCGGCAGGAATACGGTCAGCACCTCCGCAGCTTCCCCGCACGCTTCAACCTGCCGGATGACGGCACACCGTATTTCTACGCCTCGCTCCTCATCATGGACCTGACTATCATGCGGCGCTGCGGCACCACAGCCCGCATCATAGAAACCGTGCGCAACACCCCCAGGGAGAAGCTCATCTGGCTGGATCAGGATGCCCTGAACGCCACGCTTCACGGCCAGATCACCCCCCTGCCGCTGGAATACAACGTCATCCCCCTCTTCTCCGAACAGCTGGAGGAGGAATCCCCCCAGGCCCAGGCGGCCTATGCGCACCCCGCCATTGTGCACTTCGCCGCCACCAAGCCCAATGTCCTGATCGGCCCGCGCAATCCTCTGGAACAGAATTTCTTCCGCTTCTGGCAAGAATCCCCCTGGGCACGCTGCATCCCCTATCCCCTCGTCTCCCTCTCCCGCATGCCGCGCCTCCTGGCCGCCTTGCTCAATGCCTCTATCCGGCCCCTGCTCCCCTTCCCGCGTTTGCTGCGCTTGTATGCAGCACTGCTGAGCAGACTCCGCCGCAATAGCGCCTCATAACCGAGGCTGCAGCACCTTCCCCTGCCGTCGGAGGCACAAACTCGTTTTCAGCTCATTTTTTGCATCTCGTGGCACTTCCCCTGCCGTTATTCTACTTCGGAGGGCGCTTTTGCTCCATTTTTAAACGCCCAACCAATTTCCTGTTATAAAAATCAGGAAAAATTTAGGAAATTTAAGAAAAATTTAGATTTCTCCTGAAATTTGACTGTACACAGCATTCAACATGCTGTATACTCCCCGCCGTCGGGCGAAAGGGGAGAACTTTCCACCGCGCGAGGAATATCCCCGCAACCCGGCAATCGCATTAACTATATATACGTTACATATTCAATATCTATGAAAAAGACACTTATCGCCCTGATGGCTCTTGCCGGCGTTGCCATGGCTGACGAGCATCTTGCTATCATCGCTGAATTCACCCAGGCCCCCGTTGTGGCTGGTAACTGCTGGTCCGGCGACTACGTGCTGACCTTCACCCTGGCTGAGGACTACACCCTGCAGCACGGTGGTGCTCTGGTTGGTTTCTACCGCGGCGCCGCTGTCAACGACAACTATGGCTACAACGCCATCACTCTGGGCGGCACCAACGATGCCCTCACCCTGACCGTGGGTCGCGGCCGTGTTCTGAACACGCTGAACGATGCCACCGGCATCGGCGCTAACACCACGGTTGCTTACCAGGACAACGTGACCTTCACCACGGCTATCGAGAAGGGCGTGACCTACACCCTCAGCGTGACCGGTGGCAACCAGGCCATGACCCCCACCCTCAGCTGGACGACCGCTGAAGGTATTCAGTCCGAGACTCTTGCCGCCTACGCGGGTAACATGAACGGCAACGCCGCTCTGACCTATGCCGTGAACACGGTGATGATTCCTGAGCCCGCCACCGCTACCCTGAGCCTCCTGGCTCTGGCTGGTCTGGCTGCTCGCCGTCGTCGCAAGTAATTGCACGGTGTAAAAGCTGACTTTCATCAGGCACTTCGGTCAACGAAGTGCCTGATTTCTTTTGTACAGCATCTGTACCATTATTCACTTCGAAAGTCCAATGTGAAAAACAGGTCTGCTGGCGCGATGCCCCCCCAGCACCGGGGCCAGTTTCTGGAGATAACGCAGAACAGGGGAGCCCGCACTGCACAACCACGCAATGGTATTACTCTTCCGCCCCCAGTCTTGCATGAACAGCGGACGGATATACACCGGATTTTCTACCCAGGAGATATCCGCCATCCTCGATCATGCAACTTCCGCAGGTCTCATACTGCAGAATAATCGCAAGCCCTCGTCAGAAGTCAGAGGCTCTGGAGCGAATTCCAGAACACGGGGGATTTCAATTCTTTCAATCGAATTGGTATCGCACCACTCCTGCCGCATTCCATACGCTAAGATGCTACGCATGATACTGCGGGCTTTTACATACCCGCAAGAGCTTTGTGAGAATGCTGCAATCAACACATAGCGCTACTGCGAAACCTTTGGCTCCCCGCCCTCCAGAAGAAAAGCATTCCTCACGGCGCGGGTGGCCATGAGGAATGCGGAACAGAAATCAGGGAATGAACGAACTCAGGGCGTGGGGAGCTGGCTGACGATGCTCTGCTCCTTCTCCGCCTCGAGCACCTTGATGCGCTCCAGCGCGGCGTCGATATTCTCGCAGATATTCTCGGCGTGCAGCTCGCTCATGAAGGGCGAGTCACGGCGAATGACCTTCCAGGGCTGTTTCTGCACACCGCAGAGCAGCAGGGTGACATCACGCCGCTGGCAATAAGCCAGGAAGTCTTCCAGCGCATGCAGGCCGGAGGCATCCAGCGCGGGCACAAGGCGCATGCGCAGCAGCACGTAGTCCACATCGCGGCTCAGGTTGCGGAACACGCGGTCCTTGAACTGCTCCACAGCGCCGAAGAAGAAGGGGCCCTGCACATCGAAGATTTCCACGTTCTCCGGCACATGGCGCAGGTAGCGGGAGCGGCCGGGCTGTTCTTCGGGGTCTTCGCCCTCGAGCTCGCGGGAGATGGATTCCACATTGCTGATCTGGGCCATGCGGCCAATGAAGAGGAGTGCGGCCAGCACCACGCCCACTTCCACAGCCACCACCAGGTCAATCAGCACGGTGAGGATGAAGGTGAGGCAGAGCACCACGGCATCCTGGCGCGGCCCCTTCAGCAGGTGGGTGAAGGTGGAGATTTCGGCCATGTTGTAGCACACAATGACCAGAATGCCAGCCAGCGCAGACAGCGGCACCATGGCGGCATACTGCCCGGCCAGCATGAGGATGAGCAGCAGGGTGATGGCGTGAATGATACCGGCCACGGGGGATTTACCGCCGGCGCGGATGTTGGTAGCCGTGCGGGCAATGGCGCCCGTGGCGGGGATGCCGCCGAAGAGAGCGGAGGCAATGTTGCCCACACCCTGGCCGATGAGCTCGGTGTTCGGGTGGTGGCGGGAGCCGGTCATACCGTCGGCCACGCTGGCGCTCAGCAGGGATTCAATGGCGGCCAGCAGCGCAATCACAAAGGCGGGCTGCACCAGCTGCGGCAGCTTTGCCCAGTCAATCTCAGGCAGGGAGGGCATGGGAAGCCCCTGCGGAAGCTCGCCGAAGCGGGAGCCGATGGTTTCCACCGGCAGGTTGAACACCTGGCACACCAGGGTGCTCACCAGCATGCCCACCAGCATGAAGGGGGCTCTGGGGCACAGGCGCTTGGTGACCAGAATAACGGCGATGGTCAGCAGAGAAAGTCCCAGGGCCCAGTAGTTCACAGTGTGGAAATGCGCTGCATAGCACTGCCACTTGGCTATGAACTCTGCCGGCACAGCGGTGTCAATCTGCAGGCCCAGCAGGTCCTTCACCTGCGTGCAGAAGATGGTGACGGCAATACCGCTGGTGAAGCCCGTGGTCACGGGGTACGGGATAAACTTGATCAGCGAGCCCATACGGCACACGCCGAAAATAACAAGGAAAATACCCGCCATCAGGGTGCACAGAATCAACCCAGGGAAACCGAAACTGCCCACCACGCCGGAAATCAACACCACAAAGGCACCCGTGGGGCCGCCAATCTGGTATTTACTGCCACCCAGCAGGGAGATGAGGAAACCTGCCACCACTGCAGTAATGAGGCCGGTGGAGGGGGTGATGGAGCTGCTGCCGCAGGCTATGGCAAAGGCCATGGCGAGTGGCAGGGCTACTACGCCCACGGTTAAGCCGGCACCCAGGTCGGAGAAAAACGTCTTGCGATTATATTCCTTCAGCGAGCTTACAATACTTGGAGCATGCATGGCTGAAGTTTTTTATACGCCCGCTCCCGCACCTTGTAAAGACAAAACAGTTATTTTCCGCGCCAGTATAGGAAAAACTGACACTCGCAAAAGCACGACGCGCGAAGTAGGAGGTACGAGTTTTTGAATTCAGGCGGGCGTTAGCCCGCAGATTTGAATACATTAAAAATTCTACATCGAAAATTCAAAATTATTTCCCCCGCCGCCCGGCGTATGCAAGACCGGCCGACGGGGGCGTCGCGTTGACGTTATGCGTACCAAATCTTTACCTGGCGCCGGCGGCGCGCAGCACCTGCACCGCACGCAGCTTGCCTTCATCCAGCGCCTTGTCCAGGGCGCTCTCGCCCTCGCTGTCGGTGGCGTTCACATCAGCACCGGCGGAAATCAGCAGCTGGAGCACGGGCACAGCACCCTCATCCGCCGCCTTCATGAGCGGAGTCTCGCCCTCGTTGTCGATGACATTCACCTCTGCCCCGGCATCCAGCAGCAGCTTCACCGTGGCAGCATTGCCGCTGTCGGCGGCATACATCAGGGGCGTTTCGCCGTCCTCATCGGTATCATTCACATTGGCCCCGGCATCCAGCAGCAGCTTCACCACAGCGGCGTTGCCGTCATCTGCGGCCATCATCAGAGCGGTTTCACCGTCATTATCCTTGGCATTCACCGCAGCACCGGCGGCCAGCAGACGCTGCACCTCGGCCACCTGACCACGGTCGGCAGCCTTCATCAGCAGAGTCTTGCCTTCGCGGTCTGCCCAGTTTGCATCCTGCGCCACGGCATTGCCCACCATAGCCAGCGTGCTGCCGGCGGTGATGAGGCAAAGGGCGATTTTCTTCAGCATTGTTGTCTTCATGGTCAGTATTCCTTTCTATGTTGGTTACTTCTGAGCCCAGATTACTCCTTTTCTACGCAGCTTGCAATAAAAAAATAACTTCATCACGCGTTTTTCCTACCTTTTTGGCAGTATTTTTATGTTATTTGATACTCAAAGGCAAGAAAAGCACACAAAAGAGGTAGTTTTTGTATTTAGGCAAGCAATTCCACTGTTCTTCCACCCGCAACCTTGATTGCTAATCGGGAACTTCTAAAAGCTCTGCAAATGGCGATTTGGCGGGGGCTCAAATCTTTCGGAGCACGGGACTTCAGTCCCGAAAACTCAAGCGATGAGGGACTAAAGTCCCTTGCTCCGACAAAAACAGTTGCCCGCCAAACTCGCATTTGGCGGGAAACTTCGGCTTAGCAGGAGTTACCGATTAGCTATTCCCCCCATTGACGCATTGAGAGCTTGCGTGAGGGCGCGGCGGTGCTAAAATCCCCCCATGGAATTCACCCCTGAAGCCGAGGCGCATGTATTGAAACTGTTCCGCAAGGAAGCCCTGAGAAACGGGCAGCGGCAGCTTATCCAGCTGGTGCTGGGCGGACAGAACGCGCTGGGGGTGCTGCCTACCGGGCACGGCAAGAGCCTGTGCTACCAGGCCGCGGCAGAGCTGCTGGGGGGCACCAGCCTGGTGATTTCGCCGCTCATTGCCCTCATGCGCGACCAATGCGAAAGCCTGCGCGCCCTGGGCATCAGCGCCGCGCGTTTTGATTCCTCCCTGACGCCGGAGGAACGCTCCGCCGTGCTGCAGGCTGCAGCCAACGGGCAGCTCCGCATTCTCTTCGTGGCCCCGGAATCGCTGGAGAACCGGGAGCTGCGCCAGACGCTTGCCGCCACCGGCATCGCCCTCATGGTGGTGGATGAAGCGCACTGCGTTTCCGAATGGGGCCACAGTTTCCGCCCGGATTATCTGAAGCTTCCCGCCCTGCAGCAGGAGCTGCGCCCGCACGCCACCCTGGCGCTCACCGCCACCGCCACGCCGCGCGTGCAGAGCGACCTGGGCCAGGCCTTCGGCATACCCGAGGCGAATCGTGTGGTGCTGCCGCCCTACCGCGGCAATATCACCCGCATCTGCCGCCCGGTGCAGGACCGCATGGCCGCCCTGCTCCCCTACCTGGCAGAGGCCGCAAACCTGCCCGCCATCGTCTACTGCCGCACCCGCAAGGAAAGCGAGTGGCTGGCCGGGGAGCTTGCCCGCCTGGGCTACCCCGCCGCCTATTACCACGCCGGCCTGCCTGCCGACCAGCGCGAGCAGCTGCAGGATGCCTTCCTGCGCAATGAAATCACCGTGCTGGTGGCCACCATTGCCTTCGGCATGGGTATTGATAAGCCGGACGTGCGCTCTGTGGTGCACTGGAGCACGCCGTCCTCCCCCGAATCCTACCTGCAGGAATCCGGCCGCGCCGGGCGCGATGGCGCCCCCTGCACCAGCCTCATTCTGCTGCATGCGCCGGATTTAGTGGAGGCCCGCAACCGGATTCTGGCCGCAGAGCCGGACCCGGAGGGCGTGCTGCGCTGCGTGCGCTGGCTGATTCCCGCCGGGCGCCGCGTGGTTTCGCTCTGGGAGCTGGGCACCACCTGCGACGTGCCGGACGATGTGCCCACGCGCGCGCTCATGCGCCTGCAGGGCAGTGTGGAAATCGAAAGCAAGGGCAGCAAATACTATAAAGTGAAGCCGCTTTTCCCCATGGCGACCATCACCGATGGACGCGACGCCGCCGAATGCGCCCGGCTCCGCTGGCTGGATGCCCACCGCGAGGGCGAGGTGGAGGATGCCGCGCTGGCCTGGGATTGCAACTTTGCCGAGGCGGTGGAGTATCTGTACGAATGCGAGGCCGCCGGCGAATGGAAGCTGACAATGCGCCAGCAGGCGCTCTGCCTGCACCAGCTGCCCTCTGCCCCCGCTGCCGATGCCCGAAGCGTGGCCGATGAGCTCAGTGCCGCTTTCGCCCGCCGACGGGAAGCCGACCTGGCCCGCCAGCAGCTGGTGGTGGATATGCTGCTGGCCCCCACCTGCCTGAACCAGGCGCTGGAGGAATACTTCATGAACCAGAGCCGCCCCGCTTGCGGCCACTGCACCGCCTGCCTGGGGCTCACTACCCCGCTGCCTCCTGCCCCCGAGCCGCCGCCCTATGACCCGGCGGCCTTCTGCACCCCGGAAAAGCCCATGCCGGAGTTTGACCGCCCGGCCCAGCGCCGCCGCTTCCTGCTCGGCCTGCTCAGCCCCGGCCTCATGGCCCGCCGCCTCTGGGCCCACCCGGCCTACGCCACCGCCACCGGCCAGGAATGGGAAAAAACGTAGGGAAGTACGAATTACGAGTAGTGAAATTCCCTGCCCGTTTCGGGCAGCATTCCTATCTCGCGGACTCCGTCCGCCTGCATCACTAATCCCTAATCCTTAATCCTTAATTCCTAGTCCCTAATCCTTCTACAAAAAAAAGCGGCGACCCGCGATAAAGCGAGTCGCCGTTTTTTGGTTGGTTAACCGTAAAGCTTATTCAGCGATGGTCACCTTGGCGTTGCGGGCCAGGAGGTCGATGACCTTGGAGGTAATCACGCTCAGGCGGATGCCCTGCACGCGGTTCTCGCGGTACATCTTGCGGATGAAGTTCTTGAGGTTCTTCTCCTTAGCCTGCTGAGCCATGCTGGCCATAGCCTCGAGCATCTCCTGCTCGGTGGCGATGATGTTCTCCTTGCGGGCAATCTCCTGCAGGGCGAAGTACACGCGCAGGTTGCGCTCGGTCTCCTTCATGGCCTCAGCGCGGAAGGCGTCCATATCCTTGGCCACATCATAGTTACCGGCCTGGATAGCGGCGTACATCTTGCGCTGCACGGTGTTCTCGTTCTCGCGCTCCACCAGGTCCTGGGGAAGGGCGAAGGAGAGCTGGTCAGCCAGCTTCTCGGAAATCTGGTCGGCCTTGGCCTCGTCGTTGGCGCGGGTCTTGGAAGCCTTCAGGTTGGTGCGGACGATTTCCTTGATTTCGTCCATGCTCTTTTCGGGCAGAGCGCCGGCGAAGAGCTCGGGGGTAATCTCGGGCACGCGCTTCTCGCGCACTTCCTTCACCGTGCAGCTGAAGGTCACGTCCTTGCCAGCCAGGTCAGAGATGGGGAAGTCTTCCTTCATGGTGAGCACGAGGTCCTTCACATCGCCAGCGGAAACGCCTTCCAGGCCCTGGGGCAGACCGGGCATGAAGGAATCCTCCTCGATGGCCACCCAGTGACCCTCGCGGCCTTCCATGAAGCCAACGGGCTTGCCGCAGTACTCAGCGGTGGGCTTGCCCTCTACGCTGGTCTTGAAGTCGATAACCACGATATCGCCCTTGGCGGAAGCGCGCTCCACCACCACGTGCTCGGCGGAGGACTCGGCATACTTCTGCAGGGTGTCCTGCACTTCGTCATCGCTCACCTCGTCGGTGGGGATGGAAACCTCGATACCCATGTACTCCGGCAGTTCGAACTCGGGAACGATGGTCAGGGTGGTCACAAGCTTGTAGGAACCATCAGCCTCCTCGGTGGTGGTGGGGGCGCCGAAGTCGAGCACCTTGAGCTCCGGGTTCTGCTCCAGAGCCTGCTCCTGGGCGTCGGCCTTCACGCGGGCGTCGAGCTCATCAGCGATGCCTTCAGCAAAACGCTTGGCAATCACGCTCTTGGGAGCCTTGCCGGGACGGAAGCCGGGAATGCGGGCATTCTTGGCAAATGCGACGATGGCGGCGTCCTTGATGGCGGTCACCTCAGCGGGGGAGGCAATAGCGGTAAGTGTTGCCTGGCAATCACTTGTCTTATCGATGGTAATGTCCATATTGATTATGTGTTAGAAAATCGTTATAGAAAATGCGCGCGCATTCTACTACAGCCTTGCACAAAAGGCAAGCGCATAACGAGACATAAATGCAAGGATGGCATTGACAAGGAAAATAAAAGCGGATAAACTGCGCGCATGCTGACGGGCATTCAGGAAAATCTGCTGCTGGGTGGGGTGCTTTCCCTGCTGGCTGGTCTGAGCACCGGTATTGGTGCGGCGCTGGCGCTTTTTGTGAAGCGAACCGATACGCGCATGCTCACCTTTGCGCTGGGCGCCAGTGCGGGGGTGATGGTGTATATCTCCTTCATGGAGCTCATGCCCTCTGCCGCCGGCATGCTGGCCGAAAATGCCAAATGGGTGACCACGCTGGCCTTTTTCGGAGGCATGGCCCTGGCCTGTCTCATCGACCGCCTGATTCCCGAGGACGAAAATCCGCACGAAGTGCCCGCCCCGGGCAGCCTGGAGACTGTGCAGCCCACGGGCGAGTTCTCCGGCAATGCCAAACTGCGCCGCTCGGCCCTGCTCTTCACGCTGGCCATTGCCATTCATAACTTTCCGGAAGGCATAGCCACCGTAGCCTCCGCCTTTGATAACACTGGCATTGCCACCTCTGTGGCCCTGGCCGTGGCCATCCACAACGTGCCGGAAGGCATTGCCGTGGCGCTTCCCCTGCTCTACGGCACCGGCAACCGCCGCAAGGCCTTCAGCTGGGCCCTGCTTTCCGGTCTGGCCGAGCCGCTGGGCGCCCTGGTGGGCATGCTCATCCTGCTGCCCTTCCTGAGCCCCACCCTGCTGGCCGTGCTCTTTGCCACCGTGGCGGGCATCATGGTGTACATCTCCTTCGATGAACTCCTGCCCATGGCCGAACGCTGGGGCCACCACCACCTGAGCATCTACGGCGTGGCCACCGGCATGCTTATCATGGCGCTGGTGCTGTAAAAGCGGCGGATAATGCTGGCGGGCGCAAGCCCGCGGAATTTAACACATCAGAAATCCAGAATTCAAAATCCTACTTCCCTGCGAATCCTCATTTTTCGCTGGCGCCGGAGACACTGGCGTGGTATGATGCAGGCATGGATAAGTGGGCGAATGTAGACTGGACCAGTGCCGGAGCGGTGTGGACCTTCATGAAGAGCCAGGGATGGATTGTCTTTGTGCTTACGCTGGCCGTAGGCGTCATACTGAGCGTTGTGGTAAAGCGCATCTTCCGCCCCCTGAACCACAAGCTGCCGCGCCAGGTGGGCATGCTGCTGGAGAAATGTCTGCTCACCCTGCTCTGGGTGTTTGTGGTGGTGCATGCGCTGCGTGCCCTGGGAGTGGATCTCATCAGCGTACTGGGTGCAGCAGGCGTGGCTGGTATCGCCATCGGCTTCGCGGCGC
This sequence comes from Akkermansia sp., assembly GCA_017546445.1. GTDB lineage: Bacteria > Verrucomicrobiota > Verrucomicrobiia > Verrucomicrobiales > Akkermansiaceae > Akkermansia. The sequence goes on from JAFYWX010000037.1 coordinate 28,802, forward strand.
AGACCGTGCTGAGCAACCTCATCAGCGGCATCTTCATCATGAGCGAGCGCAGCATCCGCCTGGGGGACTACATCACCACCGGCAGCATCTCCGGCACAGTGGAGAGCGTGAACCTGCTCTCTGTCACCCTGCGGCAGGTGGATAACGCCACCGTGCGCATCCCCTGTGAATCGCTGGTCAAATCACCCGTCATCAACATCACCGGCGATGCCCTGCGCCGATGCGATTTTGACCTGGGCGTGGACTATGCCAGCGACCTGGAGCACGTGCGGCAGGTCATCCTGAAAGTCATTGAGGAGCAGCCCCTGCTGGCCACAACACCGGCACCCGCTGTGCAATTCACAGGCTTTGGCGACAGCTCATTGAACCTGCACATCGGAGCCTGGTGCAAGACTGAAGATTACCACCAGGCCCGCTTTGCCTTCGGCAAGGCTATTCTGCAAGCCTTTGCCCAGGAGGGTATCAATATTCCCTTCCCCGTGCGCACAATACTGAACAGCAGCAGGAGCTGATAGCTCCTGCTGCAGAAAAAGCCAGGTTCACCGAATCATCACTTGTCAACCGGTGACACCGTGACGTCAAAGGTCCTGATATCTGCCGCGGGCTTGTGTTTTTCCCACGGGCGGGCATAGCAGACGCGCACAAGCGTCCTACCAGGTCTCAACGCAGTGAGCGTCAGCGTGGTAGGCGTCGGGAACCCGCAGCAGAAGCTGTTGTTCTCCTGCGCCGGGCAGGTTAACTCTGCCGATACAAAAAGATGATTGACTTTACTGGCAAGCTTCCACACATAACCAGTAGTCGGGTTGCCATCCAGCAGCACCGTTGTCTGCTGCCCCACCTTCAGATTCACAGGAATAGGGGCGGGAGCCGCCTCCGCCGCCAGCACAGGCAGAGCCGCCATGGCAGCCAGCATCACATTACGCAAGGTATTCATACACCATTCAGTACCACCATAGCCCCCGGAAGTCAATACAAAATCAAAGTACAAAGGACAATTTGAATATACCCGAACATTTCAATTGTACCTTATCCATTGTCAATCGAGAACTTCTAAAAACTCTGCAAATGGCGATTTGGCGGGGGCTCAAATCTTTCGGAGCACGGGACTTCAGTCCCGAAAACTCAAGCGATGAGGGACTAAAGTCCCTCGCTCCGACAAAAAACAGTTGCCCGGCAAACTCCCATTTTGCGGGTATCTTCGACTTATTAGAAGCTCCCGATTATACTTCCAACTGTGCTAATATATATTGAGCCGACAGGCACAACGCAGGGTCATACATGCATGGACCAGGAACAAATCAAGCAAGCAGAAGAAAAGGTGGAGCACTGGCTGGAGGATAAGCAGCACCGCCGATACTGCAAGGCGGCCCTCGTGGCCGCGAATGCAGTCGTTCTGGCGGGGCTCACCTTCGGGCTCAGCATTCTCTGGATAAACGAGCTGCGTAAGGCAACTTGTTGCCACCGGAAGGAGGAAAAGCAAGGGTAGGACGCGCCATCCTGCCCGCACAGGTCCTGCACGGCTGGTCCGTGCAGGGCTTTTCCTTTGCCTGAATGATATAACTAACCCTTAATCCCTAATCCTTAATCCTTCGATAAATTCGAAGCATTTTCGTTGCGCCATACCCGCAAATAAGCCACGGAAAATCCTTGCAAGCGCAGGAAAAATGAACTACTATGCCACGCGTCATGGATTTCCGCACATATCTTCGCAATTATCCGGATGCAAACGGTTACTACGGCCGTTTCGGTGGTGCCTACCTCCCCAAGGAGCTGGAACCCGCATTCAAGGAAATTACCGATGCCTACAACGACATCTGCCAGTCAGCCCAGTTCATCAATGAGCTGCGCCGCATCCGCAAACAGTTCCAGGGACGCCCCACACCGGTGTACCACTGCGAACGGCTTTCCCGCCTGGTGGGTGGTGCCCAGATTTACCTGAAGCGCGAAGACCTGAACCACACCGGTGCCCACAAGCTCAACCACTGCATGGGCGAAGGTCTGCTGGCCAAGTTCATGGGCAAGAAGAAGATTATTGCCGAGACCGGCGCTGGTCAGCATGGTGTGGCTCTGGCCACCGCCGCTGCCTACTTCGGCCTGGAGTGCGAAATCCACATGGGCGCGGTCGACATCGCCAAGCAGGCCCCCAACGTGACCCGCATGAAGATGCTGGGTGCCAATGTGGTGTGCGTCACCCACGGTCTGCAGACCCTGAAGGAAGCTGTGGACAGCGCCTTCGAAGCCTACCTGCGCGACTACAAGAACGCCATTTACTGCATCGGTTCCGTGCTGGGGCCGCACCCCTTCCCCATGATGGTGCGCGACTTCCAGATGGTGATCGGCCACGAAGCCCGCGCCCAGTTCGAGGAAATGACCGGCCACCTGCCGGATGTGGTGTGCGCCTGTGTGGGCGGAGGCTCCAACGCCATGGGCATGTTCCCCGCCTTCCTCGGCGACCCGGTAGACATTTACGGCGTAGAGCCGCTGGGCCACGGCCCCACGCTCGGCCAGCACTCTGCCTCCATCACCTACGGCACCGAGGGCATCATGCACGGTTTCAACTCCATCATGCTCAAGGATGAAAACGGCGAACCCGGTCCGGTTTACTCCGTGGCCAGTGGTCTGGACTACCCCTCCGTGGGTCCGGAGCACGCCTTCCTGCATGACATCGGCCGCGTGAAGTACGACACCGTGAGCGATGAGGAGGCTGTGGATGCCTTCTTCAAGCTCTGCCGCTACGAAGGCATCATCCCGGCCCTGGAAAGCTCCCATGCCATCGCCTTTGCCATCCGCAAGGCCAAGGAAATGCGCCGCGGTTCCATCCTCGCCAACTGCTCCGGCCGTGGCGATAAGGACGTGGACTACATCGCCGAGCATTTCGGCTATGGAGACGAGCACAAGTTCTGATGCTTTAGAAACAGATTTCACTCCCACCGCCGCATTCCCCCCGGGGATGCGGCGGTTTCGCTTTTCACATCAACGAATAGCGCAATGAACTCCATCGTACTCATCCACATTGCAGTAGAACGAGGTACAACTTCTGCTGCATATGGGCAGCGGGGAAGATCTCCCAGGGAGCATGCACCAGCTCGCTCAGCATGTATTCCTCGCCAGCAGCCATGCGTGTTGCCGTTTCAGGTGAAATCCAGCCATACTGCACGGCCTTCTTCAGCAAAACAACAGGCGGAGCCACCTCCGGGTAAGCATCGGCATCAATCTGCGGCTCCGGAAGCTCGCCAAATGGAAGTTTGTCGGGCAACTGTTTTTATCGGAGCAAGGGACTTTAGTCCCTCATCGCTTGAGTTTTCGGGACTGAAGTCCCGTGCTCCGAAAGATTTGAGCCCCCACAAATCGCCATCTATACAAAGAGGGAAGCAGGCTCCAGAACGGTGTTGATAATGCTTCCATTGTGAAATCTTTGGGACACACATGTGCCGCCCATCACCACATGTGTCCCAAAGTTTACAGAAAAAGGGCACCAAGCGACATATAGTCAGCGTATTCTGCTTTCATTTCTGCACAAGGGTATCACGAACCTGAGCTTCGGCAGTAAGCGTTCGATTATCCAATATCCGGCGTTAGCCGCTAATCCTTAATTCTTAAATCGTAAATCAAAAATCGTAAATACGCGTATCCCAAATCTTTGGGACACGTATGGTCCATCACTGTTGACTTTCTTTTCACTTGCAAGGGACGGAGAGGATATTTTATAATAGAAACATGAAAAAGATGTTCGCAGCAGCAGCGCTGGCAGCCAGTCTGGCCGCACACGGCAGCCAGGAGGCCATGCAGCAGGTTCTGAATACCTGGCAGCAGCAGGTGACCGCCTATGAGGAGACTCTGAAGGCCGCCGACAGCGATGCCGCTCGCGCGGCACTTACCCCGCCGAATGCCCGCGATATCGCACCGCAGCTCTGGCAGAGCATCAACGCCCGCACCGGAACCCGCCCGAATCCCAAGGGCAAGGGAACCATCCCCACCTTTGAGTTTGACAAGCCCTGGGCCCTGCCGGCCATTGTCTGGATTCTGGAGCACCAGCAGGCCTTCACCGCTGCCTTCACGGATGAGGAACAGGCCCAGCTCACCTGGTTCGGCAATGCGATTGTGGACTCCCTGAGCCGCGTACATTTCAGCAGCCCCGGCGTGGGGGCGGTCTGCCCCAGTCTTGCCGCCACCTCCAGCGTGCGAGAATACGAGATTCTGCAGAAGATTTACCAGCGCAACCAGAACAAAGGCGCCCGCGCCTGCGCAGCCCTGGGCATGAGCCTCATGCTCAATAACCCCATGGTCAACAGCGTGGAAGGCAGCGAATCCATGGCCCGAGCCAAACGCGTCTACTACCTCAAGCAATCCATCCTCCTCTCCGATAAGGAAACCCGCTTCGGCAGCCAGCCGCTTACCGAGGTGGCCATGGAGCAGGCCTATTACCTGCGCCACCTGGCCGTGGGCTGCATTGCCCCGCAGATTGCCGTGCGCGACCAGGAGGGGGTGGAGCACCGTTTCCCCATCACCCAGAAGCCCAACCTGCTCATCTTCTGGTCGCCCTCCGACCCCGCCGGCACGGCCATGGTGCGAGATATTGATAAGCTCAAGGCCCAGTACCCGGGCATCGAAATCTGCCCCATCATGCCCCACTCCACCCCGGAGGAACAGCAGAAAGCCCTGCAGGAGCTCGGCATCGCCAGCTCATTCACCGATAACGCCCAGGGTACCGCCGGCATTACCTACCGCGTCGATGAGCTGCCCACGGTGGTGCTCATCAGCAAGCGCAGCACTATCCTTTACGGCGGCGCACCGGATATCAAACTGCAGAATGCACTGGAGACCATTAAGGCCGAGGAAGAAGCTGCCGCCAAGGCAAACCGCCCCAAGGTTTACATCAAGGAAGCCCCCACGCCTGCCCCCGCCCCGGCTCCCGAACCCGCCAAGGACAGCGAGGTGCCCGCGCTCCGCGAAATGCCTCAGTTCTAAAGAGGAGTATGGGTGTAGAATTCTGGATTTTTAATGTGTTAAATTCCGCAGGCTGACGCCCGCCTGAATTCAAAGCTTCGTTCCAGCTTCGCCTATACGCCAGGCAAAAGAAAAACCGCTGCGTTTTCATGCGCAGCGGCTTTTCTTTTGCTGTAAAAGCAAGCCTTACTTTCTGCGGCGGCGGGCTACCAGTGCAGACAGTGCCAGCAGGCTGAGCGTTGTCGTAGTCGGCTCGGGGACGTTCACAATCACCAGGCTGCCCACATTACCCACATTGGTGTAGGTCACGTAGCAGTTCTCCATGCTGGCCAGCGCGGAGTTGGAGAAATATTCCCCTACCTTGACTTCTGTAAGGGCCGTGTTGCCCATGGACACGCTGAGGCCATTGCCCGAGAAGAGATGCAGGCTCTCACCCTTACCCAGAGCCAGCACATCGGCCAACAGAGCCGTGCCCATCTGCACCTGGCCATTGAAGGTCAGCGCGCCATTCAGCGTGACACCGGCGCTATCAGTCATACCGGTCATATCCAGAGTGCTGTTTTCTGCCAGAGTCAGGCTCATATTCAGCACAGCACCAGCGCCCAGCAGCGTAGAACCGCTGACGGTCACCTTGGATGCGGTGCTCTTATCCTTGGTAACACCGGCAAAGAAGCCGACTTCTACCTTGGTAGCGGCCTGCAGTGTAGCCAGGTTGTATGCAGCAGTGCCGTGAATATTGGCCGTGCCGCCGCTCACCACGATGGAGTCCAGGTCATTGTTGGCATTATTCAGATGCAGAGTGCCGTCACCAGACTTCACAACACCTCCGTTCTTGCCACCATCGGCATGAACCAGGCCGCTCACATTCAGAGAAGCGTCCTTGGCCACCTCATACTTCAGCTCAGAGCCGCCGCGCAGACGCGTCGTGGCTGAGATGGTGCTATCGCCGGACGTTGCCTTGATAACATTGTTCGATGCCTTGTTATAGTCCATGGCAGCGCGATTACTGCCATATGCACCGCCGGCGCCGGTCACCTGAGCGCCATCGCTCAGCTCAAGCGTCCAGGAACCCATGGTCTGACGCGTATTGCCGAAATCCAGAGTACCGCCGGCCACACTGATAGTCTTGGACGAAGCGTTGAAATCCAGCATATCGGAGCGGCCTGTACCGCCGGCGTCATTGAAGCGGAGGGTGGAATTCTGAACGATAGCGACATTAGAGCCCAGAACCTGATTGTTGTTTCCATCCACCACAACAGTCGTGCCGGAAGCAAGCTCCATGGTACCATCTCCACTCACCTTCTTGTTCACGGTTTCGTTCTTGTTCAAAGTGTAGGTGTTATTGGAAGTTCCGCTCACCACCCACTTGCTGCCAGCGTCCAGAGACACCGTTCCCAGAAGTTCTCTGCCGTTGTTCTTGAAGGTAGTACCGGAAACAACCTGAATGGCACCCGTTCCTGTCAGCGAGGTATTCAGCGTGTACACGCCGGAGCTATCTGCGCTCACCTTCCAGGTGGAGCCTTCAGCAAGAGTCAGAGCGGATGACACCGCATGACCGTTATTGGCCAGCGTAGTGCCGGAGGCTACATCCAGCATGCCACCACTGATGGTGTTATACAGCTTGTATTCGCCACCGGTATTGAGGATAATCTTACCCCCATCTATGCGGGTTGCGCCCTTGTAGGTATTCTGCGAAGCAAGCGTCAGCGTGCCAGCACCCTTCTTGGTAATACCGCCATCGCCACTGATGATACCGGAAATGGTACCAGTCTTGCCATCATTGACGTGCAGATGCGTATCTGCCACCTGGAACACCACATCGTTTTGCAGATTGGTATCACCCCCATTGAATACCAGCTGGCTGGATGCAGATTCAAGACGAATGGTAGAAGCCGCATTAAAGGAGCTGGTATTCACCTGCAGGCGACCAGAGGCCACGATGACATCACCCGTCAGATTGCTGGTATTCACACCAATGCCGTTGTCGTTACCCAGATTCAGCACCACATCACCGGCACCGCTCACCTTGTTGAAAGCAGAGGTGGTATTGTTCTGGCCTGTCGTCTTGTCGGTCATGGTCAGGGTTGCGCCCTCTGCCACCACCAGAGAAGAGGTGATGTTCTTCAACTGAGCCTCGGTCAGGCTCTGATTCGTGCCGGAGGCCAGTGTCCAGGAGGAGTTTGCCCCGGTGGTCACCGTCCCCGTCACAGCCACAGCGCCATGCGTGGTGAGGGCAGCCCCCTCAGCAATGGTCAGACCATTCACCGACACCCCTTCGGCAACGGTCACGTCTGCCTTGGTGTTGAAGGAAACGCTGTCGCCATTGAGGAACATAATGTTGTCGGATGCTCCGGAGGAAGTACGGTCCCAGTTGCTGGAGGTCTGATCCCACACGCCCTTCTCACCACCATTCCACACCATATCGCTGTAGTTGGTAGTATCCATGGAGCTGAAGCTCAGCTGTGCGGCATTTTCCGTAAGGGAAAGGCTGGCACCGGCATAGCGGTTCAGGCAGGCGCCGTTCACAATCAGATTATCCTTCCAGGATTCCCAGCCGGAAGCAGAAGCACCTGCAGCGCTGAGGTCGAAGATGGTGTAGGAACCGGCGGCACCAATGCTGCCCAGGTTGACCGCACCGCCGTTCACCTGCAGAGCACCGCCCAGAGCCAGACCGGAATTCTGCGAGTAAGAGGCGGAGGAAATATCCAGCATACCGCTGTTCACCGTCACGGCACTGGCAGAGCCCAGCATCCCCAGAGCCTGCTCACCCAGTTTCAGCGTACCCTGCTGCACCGTCAGAGAGCCATCGAAGCTGTTGCTGGTGCCGTTGAACACCTGCGTACCCTCGCCCTGCTTCACCAGGTTCAGCTTGGAAAGCACCTCGCCATGGAAGGTATGAGTGCTGCCGGCAGCAGTGTTGATATTCAGCGTGCGCTCGGTGGTGGAGATAGTATTCGGCGTATTCTGAGCATCCCACTTGACATACGTACCAATTGTACCGGAGAAGAGTTTGGCATTGCTGCCCACAGATTCACCGGATTCCAGACCGGCAATGGTCGTATTATCCGCATTGATACCCAGGCCAATGTAGGAATTGGCAGACTTCAAGTCCACCACGGCCCCAGACAGAGCATCCTTGCCGGAAATGATGATGGCGGCGGGGCGGTTGGTATTGCTATTGCCCACCGACAATTCCACACGACCCTTGAAGTTACCCGCTGCGGCATCTGCAGAACCGAACTCGAAGCGGCTCACCTTATCAGAAACTGCATTCTTCTCCAGGCTCAGGGTGGCGCTATCCAGAGTCGTGTTCATGTTGAGTGTCTCCACCACAACATGGCTGGAATTGTGCAAATCCTGAATCCTGGCCGTCTCGCCGTTCAGCTGCAGGGTCCCCAGCGTTGTGGCAGAGGCATCAGAGGCCTTATCATACACCTCCAGAGTGGCACCCTTGCCCAGCACCAGCTTGTCGATATTCTTCTGTACACCAGCAGCGGAGGTCTCATTCTCCAGGCGGGTTGTCAAGCCGGCAGCCACATCCAGCTGAGCAATGTCGGCATCACCCTTGATGACGAGCGAACCACCCTTCTGGTTCACCGTCTCAGCGGTCAGCTTCGTGCCAGCAGCCATTTCGAAGGTACCGGAGGAGACGGTCACCTTTTCAGCTGTCAGATTACCGGTGGAGGCAAAAGCATCACCCTCGGCAAGAACAGCGCCCGTTACCGTCAAATCACCGGAAAGAGCCAGGTCTACACCGGCACCAATGCTCACATTCGCAGCCTCAACACCCTCGGCCACCTGTACCGTGGCGCTGGTGTTGAATTCCACGCTGTCGCCATTGGTGAAGGCCATGCTGTCATCCGGCACCTTCGGGGTATTATCCCAGTTGTTCTGAGACTGGTCCCAGATGCCGCTTTCGCCGCCAATCCAGACAAGCGGATCCGGTAGCACCGTACCAAAGGTAAGAGAAGCCCCGTAAGAGGTGAGGTCCAGTGTCCAGTCGCTCAGAGTGCTGAGCATAGAGCCATTCACCATGATGCGGTCCTGCATGTTCAGCCAGTCCGCAGCAGAAGCACCGGCAGAGGCCAGGTCAAAAATGGTGTACTTGACATTGTCCGTGGACAGGGTGCCAAGGTTGATGTAGGCGCCCTCGTTCACCGTAAGGCTGCCGCCGAGCATCAGACCAGTATCGGCAGAGAAAGTGGCAGCAGAAATATCCAGCACAGCACCGCTGTTCAGCGTCACAGAGGATACAGAACCCAGCGCATTCAGGCCGGAAATATCCAGCCAGAGCGTGCCTCCATTCACCGTCACAGCCCCCGTACCCAGGGCCTGGGAATTACGGGCATACAGCGAGCCACTGTTCAGAGTAGTGCCGCCGCTGTAGGTATTGGCCGCCAGCAGAGAGATGGCCTTGCCGCTCACTTCCAGAGACAGGGCACCCTCTGCGCTATCCGACAGGAGGGACTGCACCACACCCTGCCCGCTTACTGCCAGCGTGCCGGAGCCCGTCACACTGCCCTTCAGGTAGGTGGATTCGTTGCCCATGAGCACAGACACTGCTCCGCTCGTGGTCATATCCGTCATCAGCGTGGATTGATTCTTCATATCCAGCGTACCACCGTTGGACAGGTGCACGTTGGTGGCGCTCAGGTTAGCGCGGGAGCCAATCTCCAGCGTACCCGTCCGCGTGGCCGTAATCTTGCCATGACCACTGTGGGAGCCACCTGTGAACATCAGAACACCCTGCTCGACCACATAATTGTTCAGAATGGCCTGTGACTTTGTCGTGATATCCACAATGCCTCTGGTATCGGCTTTAGTGGCCCGCTGGATAATGGCATAGCCGTTGTCCGTAATCTTGGAGTTCAGCTTGAAGGTATCGTTGGGGTTCGTCACGTTCGTGACGAGAACGGTGTCACCATTCAGCACCAGCTCACCATTGATAGAGTCGCTGTAAATATCCAGAGTACCGCCATTGCTGGTGATTGTCCCCTCATAGTTGTGCCAGTGTACGTAGGTACCATTGGCATCTACAATAATCTGGTCGACATCCAGCGCACCGGAGGCTGCACTGAACGAGCCATTCCTGATGCGAAGCGTCCCCAGATCACGCAGCGTGGGGGCTACATTCCTGGCACCATCAATCACCAGTGTACCAGCGCCGGTCACCGTACCCTTCAGGGTATTGGCACCGCTGTTGCCCAGCAATACCAGTTCGCCTTCCTCAATGGTCGTTGAGCCCGTAATACTGATACCGCCGTTGATATTCACCGTGCCGCCACCCTGCACCACCAGCTCCCTGGCAGTCACAACACTGCGACCACCAGACCAGTCTTCCACGCTATAGCTCTGGGTTGTATTGAAGACGATAGCCCCGATGGATTTTGTACAATAGTTGCCTATACGCTTGTATGAAGCACTATCATCAAACACCACCGTGGTATTGCTGGTATACGAAGCATAGCTGTCACCAAATCTAGAATCGCTCCACTCCGTAGAGAAACCACCTGTACCATTCCATACCAGGCTGTCGCCCTTAAGCGTAAGCGACACCTGCAGATTGCCGGAGGAATTCACACCGAAGGTTGCATCATAGTAGTGCAGGCCCGTGGCACTCATGGACTGGTAAATGGAGGACCAATCGCCCGATGCCAGGGTGTAGGTCTGGCCAGCCTTCAGGTTGGAGGTATCGGTGAAATGCACAGTCTGACTCGTGACAGAACCGGTATTAAGGCCTCCAAGGCTCAGAGCCGTGCCGCCGGTCATGGCATCGCCGGAGAAACTCAGTCGACCGCCATTCAGGGTAAGCGTGCCGCCGAAGTTGGCAGAGCCGCTGCCGCCGGCCAGCACGGAGAAGGTTCTGCCGGAGTTAAGCGTGTAGTCGCCCATGTTGAGCGTAGCCCCCGTGCCCACGCCGACATCGCCGCGCACATTGAGCTTGCCAGCATTCAGGGAAAGCGTACCCTGCTGCACGGTGATATTATTCACGGTCGTTGTACCGGTGAAGCTCTGGGTACCGGCGCCCGTTTTATTCAGGCTCAGACCGTCACCCACTGTGCCGTCATAAGTAAAGCTCTTACCGGAATCCACATCGATGGTGAGTGTGGCAGTACGGTTGGAGGAGGGACGGGCATCGCCCATCAGCTCCGCACCGGACATAGCAGAGCCGCCATAAACATAGCTGTGCTCGTTGCCGGAAAGGCCCTTAATCTGGGCATTCTTTGTATTAACCGCCAAGGAAGCCACCGCGTTGGCAGATTTACCGCTCAGGGAGATGCTTGCATTCTGCGCAGCCTTGTCGTGAGCCAGCTCGATGAAGGCGCCATGCGTGCGTTCCTCATTCTCAAATCCGCGATTCAGTGAAATGGAGCCGGAGAAATTACCCTCACCACGCAGAACCAGGCGGGAGGTCGTTTCATGAGTGGTGTTGGAGGTCCAGAGAATCTCGCCGGAGCCGTTCAGGGCATCGATATTCCAGACCGTGCTCCAGGTGCGTTCATCCAGCGTGATGCGGGAATTATTATTCACCTGCAGCGTGCTGATATTGCGCTCCATATCCGTGGCCTCGCCATTGGAGTAGAGCTTCATATCATTCTCCAGGCTCAGCGTACCCAGCACATCCACGCCGGAACTGGTGGCAAAATGAAGTTCCTTAGCGCGGACAGAAAGAGTTGCGTTCTCGCCGCCATAGGTACCACCGGAAAGCTTGAGCGTACCACCATTAGCCTGCATATTCAGCTGAGAACCACTGCCCAGGTGAATATCACCACGGAGGGTGGCGGTGCTGTTATCAGCAATGGAAAGCGAGGCCGCACCAGCGCCATCCTTCATGCCGATATTGGTTTCTATAGAACCGGATTGCAGATTCAGGCTGGTACCGCCGGCCAGATAAATGCTGCTGTTGCGAGAGGTGCTGAAACCATTCTGCAACACCAGAGAACCGGCATCCACATACAGGGCACCGAATCCGTGACTGCCGGACAGGTTAAGAGCATTTGCGCCGCCCTTGTGTACAGTTGCCAGATTAAGCGACAGGCTGTGATTAAGATCACCACTCAACGCCATGAGATGAAGCGCACCGGAAGAACTGCTGTCCACAACCTGGCCATCGCCGAACATCTCCTGGTACACATAAACAGTGTTACCTGCCACATCCAGGCTGGTACCGGCACCAAGGGTGACATTACCGCCAAGAGCCGTGCCTTGCCCCATAGCCAGGGTGATGCTTCCGCCCTGGGCGGAATCCTTGCAGCCCATCACTTCGATATTACCCGAAATATATGTATTGCCCGCCAGCACCACAGTACCGCCGTCGGTACCCTGGGCATCAACCACGATGCTCCGGCCTGCCTCCAGAGCCGAATTCACACGCAGCGTGGCGCCATCCATGGCCGCAAAGCGGTAGACCGCCCCAGTCCCCAGAGAAATGCTGCCGCGGAAGGTGGTATCCTCAGAGGCACCCAGAGCAACGGAAGAGAAGCCGCTCAAATCCAAGGCTTCAGCCCCCAGCTTATCCAGCAGAAGCATACCCTCTGCGCCGGACGCCACGCGAGCCACATCAGCAGCCTGATTCAGCACCAGACCGTTACCGTAGGAAAGATTCACCACAGAAGAGCCCAGTGCCCCATCTGCATAGCCGAGCTTCATGCCTGCGGCGTTGAAATCAACCGTACCGCTGAAGGAGTTGCCGGAATTACCCAGGTACACACCGCCGGTGGAACCCTCGCCGGCGCCCAGAACCAGATTATTAGCGCCCTCCAGAAGGAAGTTCACCACCAGCTCACCGCCGCCGCCGCCCAGGCGCCAGGCGCCGTTCTGCGCAGCGAGAGACTGATTCGTGCCTTCTTCGCCATAGTGAACCGTCTTACCGCTCTCTGCACCGATGAACAGGCCCTGGTGGTTTGCCAGGTCCAACTGGGTGCTCAGGTTGTGAGACAGAGCGAGCGTACCCGTGGACTTGCCGTCGATATAGCCGAGGATATCCACACCCTCCTTGAAGCCGCGGGAGGCAATCCAGCCGTCCTTCTGCACAAGCCACTTATTGTTGGTGGTGTTACCCAGAGCTGCCAGGTTTCTGGCCACCAGACCGCCGGAGGTGATGGTCTTGGTGCCGGTAAAGGTATTGGTACCGCTCAGGATGAAGGTCATTTCATCGCTGCCCAGGTCGATGGTCACATTACCAGCGCCGGAGATGTTGCCGCCGTAAGTGGTGGCAGCCGTGGTACCCGCACTGTACTGCACCAGCATATCGGCTCCGGCATCCAGAGCCACGCCGCCCTTCAGGCCATAGAAATCGGCGAAATCGGCGGTATTCTGCAACTTGGTGCCGCCTTCAATGTATTCCTGCTCGTGTTGCACGCCCTCGCGCATCACAAAGGTGCCGCCCTGCTTCACCACCACATCGCCCGTAAGGCGAGCGTGGCTGCCCAGCTCGAAAGTGGCGCCGTTCTTCACGGTCACGTCCATAGTGGCATCAGCATAGTGCCAGTCCCTGGTGTTCAGATAGCGCTGCTGGTTTGTACCTGTGGCAGAACCAGTACCGTGCACGGTATTGGTACCCACCAGCACCACCTTGCCATTGCTCACAGACAAACCGCTGCCTGCATTGTGGCGCAGGTCGGTGTGGATGCTGTGCAGCGTCCAGGTACCGCCGCCCTGGTAATCAATACTCAGAGCGCCCTGTGTCGTATCGGCGAAGGAGCCCTTGTATACCGTGTCACCGGTTTCCTTGTAAGTAAGAGTAACAGCCGCGGCAGAGCTGTTGGTAATCATGGCCTCATCCGTGAGGGCATTAATGGTGAACGAGCCGGAACGGGGAGAGCTGCCATTGGTGGTGTACCAGTTCATGCTGTTACCATTCATATCCAGCACACCGCCACCGGCACCGAATGTCAGGTCACGCTTAATCTGGTTCGTATCCTTGATGACGATGGTGGCACCGGTATTCACCAGCACATTGTATGCGGCATAGCCATCGCTCTGCTGCAGGTAGGTAGCGCCCTTGCCACCCACATTCAGGAGCGCATTAGTATCCCCCTTGCCATCGATATAAAGATCGCCATCACCAATCTTGCACCACTCCGTCATGTAGTCGGAGTTGTTGTTCAGCTGCAAGTGCACCTCAACACCTTCATTGATGACATAGCCAGCCGTGTGCAGCTGCTTGCCGGCACCGGTGATTGTGTACTTGGCCAGGGTCTGGTTACCCTTGTTGAACTCCATATAGCCGGCGCCCATGTCCACCGTGGCGTCCAGAATAATCTTATTATCAGCCTGTCCGGCGGTGAACACCAGGTTCTCCGTGTAGAAAAGATCGGCATCGCTCTGGTTCAGCTTGCCATCGGCATTGGAGGTGGCATTGTAGCGGTCGGCATCATAGGCATACCAGTTCTGGAGGTCCTTGATGTCGTTCATGTCACGCCAGGTGAACTCACCATCCTTCACGCCATTGAAGGAAACCGTCTTGTCTCCCACGGTGACGGTGCCGGAATAAAGGGTGGTGGAGTTGCCCATATTATCCGTGATGGTCTCACCCGGGGTGGTCACCGCACCCAGATGCACCTCATTCGTGTTAGCCATATCGACCGCCACATCATAAGACTTCACCGCCTTCTGGGCCCAGATGAGGTTACCACGGGCCTGACCCCAGGAGCGACCATTGCCGGACTGGTGGGAGGCCACATACTCATACTGCCCGGTTGCGGCATTGTAAATGAACACAGGGCTACCGGAGTCACCACCACGGGTGGCATTCGGCAGCGGGTTTTCCAAGCTGGCGCCAATGCCGTTGCCATAGCCCACATCCTTGTAGATACCAAACCGGCCGTTCTCCGTATTCCAGTTCACACCGGTCAGCAGGTCAATATCACCGATATTGTAGACATACGCCCAGGCCAGAGACTGGAAGAGGTCCACGTCCTCATCATACACACCCATGATACCTGCACCGCAGTGGTACATATGCTGGCCGGCCAGGGTGGAAGGATCTACTGTCGAAATGGCAGATGCCACCGCATCCGTCACGATACGGCTCTGACGCTGCATCATGTAGTCATCACCATTCTCTTCCATGACTCGGAACTTGTTGGACCCGCGAATATCCATCACCGAGTAATTCTGAGCATGCGCTTCACCAATATCATTGGCGCTGAAAGAACCATTCAGCGAACCGTTATGCAGCACCGTTGCCACCATGTTCGGGCTGACCAGCGTGCAGTGGCCGGAATCGTGAACGCCGATGAAATCAATCATCCCCTGCTCATTGGAAAGATAGTAGGTCTGCGTGCCGTCCGTGTACTCAATCCCGATACCACCCTCGGTATCGCGGATATGCTGCAGCAGTGAGTTCACCGCACTGCCCACCACATAACGGCCTTTGTTCTGACCAAAGTCAGTATACGTGGGCATGGTAACGTCGGAATGCATAACGCCGGCCACGGCGGTTCCACTCGTTATCGCAACAGCGCTAAGCACAGAGAGCAAACACTTACGAAGCAGGACAGGAAGATGAAGTTTCATGGTATATAGGACGCGGTTCTGACTTTTTATCGACAGTATCAGCATACTACCACAAGCATCCCCCGCAAGTAAAGCAGAAAGCGTTGCATTCTGCCCTAGGCAATCATTTTCACACAGCCAAGACTTGACTACGCCGCACATCTGAGATACAGTTACTGCTGACGCCCCATCCCTCTACCCACTACCTGAATTGAACTATTCAGAAGCCCCCTGTTTTTCGAAGCGCGTATAAATACGCCACCAATCCAGGACAAAAAAAATAACAACCAACCACCCGTTACGAATATGATTACCATTAAGGGACAATATGCAACCGCTACCATCATGCTCGAGAGCATTGATGAAGAAACCCGAAAACAGATATACCACATTCTCGCCTCGCCCATGGCAGAGGGCAGCCGCATCGTCATCATGCCGGATACCCACGCAGGAAACAACTGCGTGGTGGGATTCACGCAGAAGCTCAATACCGAGGGCGCCGTTTCGCCCAACATCCTGGGGGTGGATATAGGGTGCACGGTATCACTCTTTCCTCTGGGAGAAGTAGAAAACATTGACTATGCAGAGCTGGATGCCTATATACGCGCCAATGTCGCTATTGGTGTTGGCGAATACAAGAGCAAACTCTCCCTGAAAACCCTTCGCAAGAGATTCCGGGAAAACGTGCAGCTGATAGAGGAAGCAGAGCAGCTACTGAATGAAGACGGAAACAAGGGCAGATTCGCCTCAGCGCTTCCTCAGTTGTGCTCACTCGGTGGAGGGAATCACTTCATCTCGCTCAACCGCTCATGCAACAGCAGAACCGTTTATCTGGGAATACACTGCGGTTCCCGCAACTTCGGGCTACAGGTTAACAAAGTCTACCAGAAACAGGCAGAACATTACCGCATGCAACAAGGCTACGGGGGGCCACCCGATACAGCCTACCTGGACCGCAACTGCCAGCATTACGAACGCTATCTCACCTGCGTTCATGCCTGCCAACAGTTTGCACGCCTGAATCATCTCCTTATCCAAGAGGCAATTTATAGTTATTTTGTCTCCAGACACGGCCTGCCCCGCATCATGGATATGGAATCGACAGCCCTGGTATCCATGCACAATTATCTGGATCTCGACTCCATGGTGCTGCGCAAGGGAGCTATCAAAGCCACGGCTGGGGAACCCGTGGTCATCCCCTTCAATATGCGCGATGGCATCGGAATCGGGCATGGCCTAGGTAATGAATCTTGGAATTACAGTGCACCCCATGGCGCTGGCCGCCTGCTCACCCGCGCAGAGGCAAAAGCATGCATCGATTTAGAAACAGCGAAATCTGATATGGCCAATCACGGCGTATTCACCACCAGCCTGGACTATGCGCTGGATGAAGCCCCGGATGCTTACAAGCCCGTGAATATGATTCGCGATACCATTCAACCCACAGTGGCCTTAAGTGAGGTTCTTCCTGAAATTTACAACCTTAAAGGCCGTTAATTCATTCGAAAAGGAAAAGCCGCCATGTGAACAACGGCACATGGCGGCTTTTCACTTTGAAAATACAGCTTTAGTGCTTCTGCCAGCCCGGCTTGTGGCGGGAGGCAAGCTCCTCGATAACCTGCTCAATGCGCAGGCCCTTGGAGGTGAGCAGCACGATGAGGTGGTAGAACATATCGGAGGCCTCGTAGATGAGACGCTCGTTGGTGCCGTTGCAGGCCTCAAGACAGGCCTCAAGAGCCTCCTCGCCCACCTTCTGGGCCATGCGGTTGATACCATCGCGGAAAAGGCTGGTGGTGTAGGATCCCTCGGGCATCTCCTCGTGGCGCTTGTTGATAAAGTCCTGCAGCTCAGTGAGGAAGAGCAGCGGGCTGGCCTCATTCTTCTCGCCCCAGCAGGTATCCGTGCCGGTGTGGCACACCGGGCCATGCGGCGTGGCCTGAATGAGCAGCGTATCGTTATCGCAATCCACCTTGATGCTCACCACATCGAGGAAATTACCGCTGGTCTCGCCCTTGGTCCACAGGCACTGGCGACTGCGGCTGTAAAAGCACACGCGCCCGGTTTCCTGAGTTCTGGCAAAGGATTCAGCATTCATATACCCCATCATGAGCACCTTGCCCGTGGTGGAGTCCTGAATAATGGCGGGCACCAGGCCGCCGCACTTGTCGAAGTCGATAGTCATATGCGGAATTAAGCGGTTGCGGGCAGAGTATACCACAAGTTCAAGAAATTGCCACCTTTTTTTTACAGCTACACGAAGCGCCTACGATATTTCAGCAACATAATGCCGAAAATCAGCACTGAAAAACCGGGGTCCTGGCAGCTCAGGTACTAACGGCGGGGAAGATTCTTCTCCACGTATTGAATCCAGTCTTCTTTTACCTGGAATTGCGTGCCGCCGGCAATGCTGTACAAATCGGTCAATGCCCAGTCATCATATATATTGGATGAAGGCCGGGGAACCCGTGCAGGCTTGCGACGGCTCAGCTCCTGCCTGGAAATGAATTTTCGCTCCTGCACATCATAATAACGCAACGGGTCGCCATCCCGCCAGGTTGTGAGCATTAAATACCCCTCATGCTCCACAGAAACATCCACGGGAGGGCTGAAAAAGCGGCAATAAATCGTCTCCCCCTGCCAGGAAACAACCTCAACAATGCACTGCGAAGACGAAGAACCGGGTACAGTGATATGCCACCAGCTGATACCGCCTACCCTGGCCCAGCGAGGCATGAACATCATCAGCAGCAAGCCCAGGACAAATAGTATCAGTACGATTTTCTTCATGGCTGGGTAAAAACAGAAGCGCGCATCAGGCATGGGCAATGACCCGGCGGAAAAAGTCATCGAGCGGAGCGGTATCCGGTTCAGCCTCATCAGGCATGAATTTCATCATTTCATCCAGAGCTGCCAGTTCACGCGCAATGAAGGCATCTGCCGCGGGATGCGCCGGTCCTTCAGCCTTTTCCGATGAACCGTTTCGCAGCATGAGCAGCTCATCTGTAACGCTTTGCATATCGTTCGGCAGGAGATGGCGTAAATCAGCGAATGGTACGGGGGCAGGATTGCGTTCCAGCATAGTCCAGCGGGCTGCCAGCAGAGGACGCAGTGCGTAGAAATACTGCTTATAGGGCACCACCTCCCGCATGAGATAGCGATGAATCGTACTGGCTGCCATCCCCAGATAACGAGAAGCAAGCCTGCGAGGACGCAGAACCTCCTTCAACACATGGCGGAATTCCTCATGCCAAGGGCTTGTTCGATACACGATAGGTGAATCCACCCATTCATACACGGTCAGATTCGATTTGAGTGCCAGGCCCAGGGATTTACGTAATTCCCACCCGTTGATGTCAAAGACCTCATTAAGCTCCCACTCCACTGTATCCCGGGGAAGTCTCACAGCAAGATAACGCTCGCGGGGATAGTAATAGATGCACCGGACATCGTAATCACTATCGGTAGAAGCATATCCCCATGCGCGGCTGCCGGATTCCACAGCCAGCAGCAGGCGGCAGTCTTTCTGCTGCTGCAAATCATCCAGTTTCTGCTGAATCTGTTCCTGTATCGTATTACTCATAGTGTAGTTTAATGCGGAGCTGGGCCAAGTCCTCCCAAATGCCGTCGACCTGTGGCGTTTCGGGGAGGCCGGATTTATCGAAAAGTGGCTTGAGCGAGTCCATTTCCTCCTGCACCATCTGCTGGAGCTCAGTCAGAGGAATACGCCCAGCGCGCACTTCGCGGAGGAAAGCATTATCAGCAGTGCGGCGGACATGGATAACTCCTTCTGTTGCAATTTCCTGCGCTGTATGTAACAGGCGGAATACATGCCCCATGTGCTTTGTATCGTAGCACCCCTGCTTATCTACCAATGCGGAATCCGTAGTCAGGCGGGCCGGATTGCGTTTCTGCTCCCACTCCCGGTATTGGGCACAGCGGCGGTTCTGCTGGCTGTAGGCAGATGCGCGGAACAACATCACCCCCAGCAGCTGAGCATCCGTGGCCACTTCCGGAGTGGCAATGGTGGTTGCATCTCGCCCGAAGATTCCATATCGCGACGATTGCCGATACAAGGCATAGAGATTATCCTCATCAGAAAGTCGCTGTGCAACAACATCGCAAAGGCCAAGCCCCTGCTCCTGCAGCCATTGGGAAAGGGGGATAAGCTTACCACCCTGTACCATGTAGGCATAATCCTGCATCACAGCAGGCGCAGGCGGAGGTTCCGTGGCCTTGGCATGTGTTGCCGAGATACGCTTCAGCTGGCGCTGTGCATTCGCAAGGTATGTGTAATAGCAACGGCGGGAAAGGAAGTTGTAGCGCCCCAGGAAATCGCGGAACCACGGCGCGCAGAACAATTCCTGTTCTCTACCCATGCAGGCCCAGAGTTCCAGGGCACCCGAGTTGTTCAATTCCAGTTCACGGCAGAATGCCCCCAGCTCGGTATACTGCCGGTCATGCCGCTCATCCTGCACTAATGAGGGGGCCTGCCCCGTCAGAATCATAGGCAGAGGAGCCAGAAACACCCCCTTGAAGTCATCATCACTCGCGGGGGTGTCCAGTCCGTAGGCCTTACTTCCGGCGACACAGTCGAAGCAGATAAAAGGCCTGATATTTCTGATATCCAGCTGCATAAAGAGCCTTTACAGGCGCACGCAGATACCTTCGTTGTGGAGGTACTGCTTGAGTTCGGGAATCTTGATTTCGCCGAAGTGGAACACGCTGGCAGCCAGGGCGGCATCGGCGTGGCCGAGGCGGAAGGCATCCGCAAAGTGCTCCTTGGCACCGGCACCGCCGCTGGCAATGACCGGAATACTCAGTTCATCGGAAAGGCGGGCAAGAGCCTCGTTCGGGAAGCCCTGCTTCACGCCGTCGTGGTCCATGCTGGTGAAGAGGATTTCGCCGGCGCCACGGTCGGCCACCTCGCGGGCCCAGTCGAACAGGGTGCGCTCCACGCGGATGCGACCACCGTTCACGTAGCAGTACCAGCCATCGGCATCGCAACGGGCATCGATGGCGGCCACGCATACCTGGGAACCGAAGTGGTTAGCAATCTCATTCACCAGCTGCGGGTTGCGGATAGCGGCGGAGTTAAGGCTCACCTTGTCGGCACCGGCCTCCAGCAGGCGGGCCACATCTGCCAGCTCATGAATACCACCACCCACGGTGAACGGGATGGAAATGGCAGCAGCCACACGGGAAACCATATCGGTGAAGGTCTTGCGGCCTTCGTGCGTGGCGGCGATGTCGAGGAACACGAGTTCATCGGCCCCCTGCTCGCTGTAGGCCTTGCCCAGCTCCACGGGGTCACCAGCATCGCGCAGGTTTACGAAGTTGATACCTTTGACGGTGCGACCGTCCTTCACGTCCAGACAGGGGATGATACGCTTGGCAAGCATAAAATAAGAATTAAGGATTAGGAATTAAGGATTAATTGTTGAAGATTGATGCGGCCTTCGTAGTAGGCCTTGCCGAAAACGACGGAGGGAATGCCGGCGGCATCGAGGGCGCGGATGTCCTCGGTGCAGCTCACACCGCCGCTGGCGATGAGACGGCAGCCGGGATGCTTGGCCATGATTTCCTGGTAGAGCGCCGTGTTCGGGCCGCCCAGGGTGCCATCGCGGGAAATATCGGTGCAGAGCACGCGGGTGATGCCGTGGCTCATGTAGAAGCTCACGAATTCATCCAGGCTCATGCCGCCATCCTCGCGCCAGCCCTTAATCATCACGCGGCCATTCAGCGCATCGGCGCCCACAATGAAGCGGTCGGGGCCGTATTTCTCTGCCCACTTCAGCAGGCGCTGCGGGTCGGTGGCAGCCAGGCTGCCTACCGTCACCATGGCGGCGCCGTGGTCAAAAGCGGCCTGCAGGTCGCTCTCCTGCTTGATACCACCGCCGAAATCCACCGTCATGCCCAGAGCGGTGATTTTCTTCAGCGTCTCCAGGTTCACGATGTGGTCTGCCTTGGCGCCATCGAGGTCGACCACATGGAGACGGCGCACGCCCATATCGTAGAAACGGCGGGCCACGTCCTCGGGATGCGGGTCATAGGTCTTCTGGGCAGCGTAGTCGCCCTTGGTCAGGCGCACACACTGGCCACCGATGATGTCGATTGCGGGAATGAGCTCAATCATGGCAGAGGTGAATGAAATTGTGAAGGATGCGCAGCCCCACATCACCGCTCTTTTCGGGGTGGAACTGGGTGGTATAGAAATTGCCGCGACGCAGGGCGGAGGCATAGGTCACGCCGCCGTAAGTGGTGCGGGCAATGGCCTCTGCGCAGTCGGGCACGTAGAAACTGTGCACAAAATACACGAAATCGCCCTCCTTCAGTCCGTCGAAGAGCGGCGTGCGGAGATTTTCGATGGTATTCCAGCCAATATGGGGGATTTTCACGCGGTCTTCCTCACAAACAGAGGGGAAACGCACCACCGGGCTGTTGAATACGCCAAGGCATGGGGTGTCGCCCTCCTCGGAATGCGCGCAGAGCAGCTGCTGGCCGATGCAGATACCCAGCACAGGCTGCTTCAGGTTGCGAATCACCTCGCCCAGCCCGCTTTCGCGCAGGTAGGCCATGGTGTTGGCAGCCTCACCCTGCCCCGGGAAGATAACGCGGTCGGCACTGGCCAGTTCAGCGGCATCATCGGTCACCACCGGCTCCACACCGATGCGGTGGAGGGCATTGATGACGGAGCGGATATTGCCCGCATTGTATCTGACAACGGCTACTTTCATATCTCAAAGCGTTCCCTTGCTGGAAGGCAGCACCAGGTGGCGCACATCGCGCTGCACCGCCACGCGGATGGCACGGGCCAGAGCCTTGAAGCTGCCCTCAATCTTGTGGTGCTCGTTATCACCCTCAGCCTTGATGCTGAGGTTCATAAGCGCGGCATCGCTCAGGCTCTTGAAGAAGTGGTAGAACATCTCCGTGGGCATATCGCCGATGCGCTCGCGCTTGTATTCGGCCTCCCACTGCAGCCAGGGACGGCCGCCGAAATCCAGCGCAGCGCTGCACAGGCAGTCATCCATGGGCAGGCAGTAGCCGTAGCGGGAAATGCCCAGCTTGTTGCCGATGGCCTTGCGCAGGCATTCGCCCAGGGCCAGGCCGGTGTCCTCAATGGTGTGGTGCTC
Source organism: Akkermansia sp. (assembly GCA_017546445.1). Taxonomy (GTDB): domain Bacteria; phylum Verrucomicrobiota; class Verrucomicrobiia; order Verrucomicrobiales; family Akkermansiaceae; genus Akkermansia. Next base: position 51,379 of record JAFYWX010000037.1, read on the forward strand.
GTCCACATACAAATCGCCCTTCACGCGGATGGTCACGCCCATGCCGCCATGGTGGGCAAGCTGGGCCAGCATGTGGTCGAAGAAGCCCAGGCCGGTGCTCACCTCGCAATAGCCGGGGCGGTCGAGCTCAAGCTTCACATAGATATCCGTCTCGCGGGTAGTGCGCTGCACCTCGGCGCTGCGCTCGCCAGCCACCAGAATCTCAGTAATCTTCTTCCAGTCCATGCCATCGGTGCCAATCTGCAAAGCCTTGCAGCCCAGGTTCTGAGCCAGCTGCACGTCCGTGGCGCGGTCACCGATGACATAGCAGTTTTCCAGGTCATAGGAACCATCCATATAAGCCGTAAGCATGCCCGTGCCCGGCTTGCGGGTGGGGGCGTTGTCATGCGGGAAATGGCGGTCAATGAGGATATCATCGAACTCCACGCCCTCGCCCTTGAGGGTGTCGAGAATGAAGTTATGCACCGGCCAGAAGGTGACCTCCGGGAAGGAATCGGTGCCCAGGCCGTCCTGGTTGCTTACCATCACAAACTCGTAATCGGTGAGCTCGCGGATGGTGCTCAGCGCGCGGAAGGTGCCGGGCACAAACACCAGCTTTTCGAAAGCATCAATCTGCTCATCCGCAGGTTCCTGGATGATGGTGCCGTCGCGGTCGATGAAAAGAGCCTTTTTCTTCATGTTCAGAATTGCTTGAGGGCTGCGAGGAGTTCGTCGTTCTCTGCCGGGGTGCCGATGGTGATGCGCAGGCAGTTCTCGCACATAGTGATGCGGTGACGGTTGCGCACGATGATACCCTGGTCCACCAGTGCATCGTAGATGCCGCAGGCATCCTTCACCTTGACCAGGAAGAAGTTGGCATCACTAGGGTACACCTTTTCGCAGATAGGCAGGGCGGATACAGCCTCCATCATGCGGGCGCGCTCGGAAAGCGCTTCCTCTGCCCAGGCGCGGATTTCATCCATGTGGTCCAGGCGCTCCATGGCGGCACGCTGGGTGAGGATGTTCACATTGTAGGGGTACTTCACCTTGTTGAACAGAGCAATAACCTCCGGGTGAGCCAGAGCCATGCCGAGGCGGATACCGGCAGAAGCCCAGGCCTTGGAGAAGGTGTTGAGCACGATGAGACGCGGGTATTCCTCCAGCAGAGAGACAACGGACGAGCCCTCGGGAGCAAAATCAATGTAAGCCTCATCCACCACCACAATACCGCGGAAAGAATCAAGCACCTTGCGGATTTCTGCCAGCGGCAGCAGGTTGCCGGTGGGGTTGTTCGGGCTGCACAGGAAAGCCACCTTGGCAATGTCCCGGCAGCTTTCAGCAAAGGCGGTACCATCGAACTGGTACCCGGCCTTCAGCATGAACTTGATGTAGTGCACATTGTTAATATCAGCACAAACCTCGTACATGCCATAGGAAGGCTGAATAGCTACCACGCTGTCCACACCGGGGGTGCAGAACGTACGGAAAATCAGGTCGATGGCCTCGTCGCTGCCGTTGCCCAGGAAGATGCGCTCCGGCGCCACGCCCTTGTAGGCGGAAATCTTCTGCTTCAGCTCCCACTGCAGCGGGTCGGGGTAGCGGTTGTTCGGGGCGTTGTGCGGGCACTCGTTCGCATCCAGGAACACGCGGGCAGCCTTGCCGGCGTATTCATCGCGGGCGGAGCTGTAGGGTTTGAGCTTCAATATATTCGGGCGCACCAGTCTGGCAATACCCGTACCCAGCTCTTCCTGAGGCTGCTCTGCCACTGCCTGTATGCGCAGAGTCATGGCGCGCGCGTGGGCGTCCAGGTGCTCGGCTTCAGCCATAAGCTCCACGGTGCGGCCGATGCTGCGGATACCCAGCGGAGTGATGGTCTGCACCGTCATCTTGCGCTGGAAGCTATCCACACACAAGCTGCTGTAGGCCCGCACGCACCCCATGGTAGGCAGGGTGTGGTTGGTGCCGCTGGCGTAATCACCCGCGCTTTCGCAGCTGTAATTGCCCACGAAAATGGAGCCCGCGTTGCTGACAGATAAGGTCGGCACCCCTTTCATGGCAATGATGAGGTGCTCCGGCCCGTAGGCATTGGTGAAATCGATACAATCCTGTTTATCTGCCAGCACGATGATGCGACTGTTGGCAATGGACTTGGCGGCAATCTCCTTGCGGGGCAGCGCGGCAAGCTGCTTCTCGACCTCAGCAGCCACGGCCTCGGCCACCGCGGCGCTGGTGGTCACCAGCATGGCCTGGCTGTCCGGTCCGTGCTCTGCCTGACTCAGCAGGTCAGCCGCCACAAAGGCCGGCACGCAGGATTCATCTGCCAGCACTTCCACCTCACTGGGACCGGCAGGCATATCAATGGCCACACCGGCCAGCGATGCCAGCTGCTTGGCAGCGGTCACATAGGCATTGCCAGGCCCGAAAATCTTGTCCACCTTGGGTACGGAAGCAGTACCATAAGTCATGGCGGCGATAGCCTGAGCACCGCCCACCTTGAAAATGCGTTTCACGCCACAGAGGTCTGCGGCAAACAGAATGGCGGGATTCACCTTGCCATCTTTGCCGGGGGGCGTGCAGAGCACCACTTCCTTGCACATGGCCACGGCTGCGGGCACCGCCAGCATGAGCACGGTGGAGAACAGGGGAGCCTGACCACCGGGCACATACAGCCCCACGCTCCGGATGGGCAGCGTGTGCTGCTCGCAGTAGACACCGGGTGCAGTTTCACGGCAGCGGGCGGTTTCTCCACTCTGAATCAAGTGAAAATCCAGAATGTTGGCATACGCACTGCAGATGGCCTCGCGCAGCTCCTGCGGCACCCGGGTGCAGGCTTCCTTCACCTCGGCCTCTGAAACCGCCAGATTCTCCAATTCCACACCATCAAAGCGGTGACCATACTCATGCAAAGCCTGGTCGCCATGTGCATGCACTGCGTCCATGATGGGGCGCACCACATCAAAGAGTTGCGTTACATCAAAAGCCGGACGGCGCACCAGCTCCGTCCACTGTTCACGAGTCGGTTCCGTTATGATGGTCATGGGAATAAAGAAATTACAGAATCATTTTTTCGATAGGAAGCACCAGGATACCCTGAGCACCGGCTTCCTTAAGCTTACCGATGATATCCCAGAAGCAGGATTCATCCAGCACGGTGTGAATGCTGCACCAGCCCTCCTGGGCCAGCGGCATGATGGTGGGGCTCTTCACGCCCGGCAGCACGGCCACAATCTGATCCACGCAGTCCTTCGGGGCGTTCATGAGCACATAGCGCTTGTCGGCAGCCGTCATCACGGCATCCATGCGGAAAAGCAGCTTATCCAGAATCTCACGCTTCTCGGCGCAGAGGTTCTTGTTGGCGATAAGCACAGCCTCGCTCTCCAGCACCACTTCCACCTCGCGCAGGTTGTTGCTCACCAGCGTGGCACCACTGCTCACGATATCGAAGATGGCATCTGCCAGGCCGATGCCGGTGGAGATTTCCACCGAACCCGTAATCACATGAATATGAGCCTGAACGCCCTGCTCCTCCAGCCACTTACGAAGGATAACGGGATAGGAAGTGGCAATGCGGCGACCCTGCAGCCACTGCGGGCCGGTGTACTCATGCTCCTTGGGAATGGCGATGCTCAGGCGGCAGCCACCAAAGCCGAGCTTCTTCACAATGTCGGCATCGCCCTGGCGCTCCAGATACTCGTTGAGCCCCACCACGCCGATATCGGCCACGCCATCGGTCACGGTCTCGGGGATATCGTCATCGCGCAGGTAAAGCACCTCCATGGGGAACTTGCGGGCAGCCACCAGCAGCGTGCGCTTGGAGGAGCTCACCTTGATGCCGGCCTCGGCAAGAATAGCCATGGTGTCTTCATTCAGACGACCCTTGGATTGTACGGCAATTCTCAGTTTCATGTTGTCAGGAAGGGGGGGGATTTTGAAGTTTTGCTTATCATAGAACAAGGACGCGTCTATGAAATAGATGCGTCCTCGTCCTCTAGCACATGTGTGCTGGCATGATTTACTCGGAAACCTGTGCGGCAGCTTCCTTGAGGTTCTTACCAACCTTGAACTTAACCACAGTGCGGGCGGGAATCGGAACGTTCTTGGCGGGATCCTTGGGGTTGCGGCCAACCTTGGGCTTCACTTCCTTCACAGTGAAGGTACCGAAGTTGCGCAGCACAACGCGATCACCCTTACCCAGAGCATCGGTAATCAGCTCGATGGTCTTCTGGATGATGTCAAGCACTTCGTTCTGCGTGAAGCCGTTATCAAGCTCAGCGCATACCTTGTTTACAAGCTCTCTCTTAGTAATCGTATTTGCCATAATAAAATGCTTTGTTGAAAAGCCGGGCACATTGTAGACCAAAAAATTCCTTTTGTCTCGCCTAAAATAATAAAAAAGCCTGATTTTTGTGTCACAAGGCCAATTTTTCAAGTAAAATCGGGGAATTTGGGTTGACGCCTCGCGTTTTTCCACGCATTCTAGTACCAGCACATGGCAAATCAATACAGCATCCAGCTAAGCCAGAGCGAAGCAGCCGCTCTGAAGAAGAAATTAGAGTATCATTCCGCTTTCAAGGCCACCACGCGAGAGTATGCCGACTACTGCTTTGAGGCAGCTGAGGTGAATGTGGCCTTCTACCCGAAAAAGGGACGTCTGCTCATCCAGGGACGAGGCTCGGATGACTTCCTGACGAATATCCTTCAACTGAAGCCGGAGGAAAAAGCCCCGGCGCTGAGCAGCACACTCCCCGCCCTGGTAGACACGACACCCCATTTCGGTGTGGACGAAAGCGGCAAGGGTGACTACTTCGGCCCGCTGGTCATCGCAGGCGTGTATACAGATGAGCGCTGCGCGGCAGAGCTGGTGCGCCTGGGCTGCAAGGACAGCAAAGCCATCCCCGACGATAAGAAGATTGGCGCCATTGCTGAAAAAATCAAGAAAACCGCTGGCGTGGCATACGAGGTTGTCTGCATCGGGCCCCGCCGCTACAATGAACTCTATGCCGAAATCGGCAACCTGAACAGGCTCCTGGCATGGGGACACGCGCGAGTCATCGCGGCGCTGCACGAGAAAGTGCCCACCTGCCCCCGCGCCCTGAGCGACCAGTTTGCCAACGAATGGGTGCTGAAGCGTGCCCTGGGGCAGCGCCACATCCCCGTGCAGCTGGAGCAGCGCACCAAGGCCGAAAGCGATGTTGCCGTGGCCGCCGCCTCCATTCTCGCCCGCGCTCGTTTTGTGCAGTGGATGCAGCAGACCTCCGCGGCCAGCAACTGCCCCATGCCCCTGGGCTGTGCTCCGCATGTCACCCGCGCTGCTCAGCATTTCATTAACACTCATGGATATGAGAGACTTCAGGACGTCGCAAAACTTCATTTCAAGGTAACACAAAAACTCAAGCAATAAAAAAAATCACCATTTTTTCAAAAATTAGCTTGCAAGCACTCCCGTTTTCGTGTATACTCCGGCCGCATCCCTTCACCAAGGAACCATAACCAATGCATGGGCAGGTGTCTGAGTGGTCGAAAGAGCACGATTGGAAATCGTGTGTACGTCAAAAGCGTACCGAGGGTTCGAATCCCTCCCTGTCCGTCCTAAACCCCGCAAGTTTAACCGCTTGCGGGGTTTTTGCATACACACTCCTACTGCCACAAAAACGAAGTGCCCCGCCAGCTCCGCCATAAAAAAGCATTCTTGACCACTATTCAGCGCAATACGCAGTAATATGCGCTCCTGGGCGATCAAGAGATGTTTACCTCAACACACCAGCGGCGTAGTCTGCAGCCATGAGGCCGGCTCCGATGATGCCGGCATCTGCGCCGAACCGGGCGGGCAGCAGGCGCAGGTTATCATAATGCACCGGGAAAAGCTGCTCTTTCAGGCAGGCACGCAGCGGGTTGAAGAGCAAATCACCCGCCTTTGCCACACCGCCGCCAATGATAAAAGCTTCCGGCACCAGGGCATACATCATATTCATGATAAGGCACCCCAGCTTCTCCGCAAAGGAACGGTACATTTCCAGCGCGATGACATCTCCCGCACGGGCGGCCTGGGCCAGCAGGTACGGCGTGCAATCCGCCAGGGATTTATGCATTCCGGCAGCGGCATAACGCGCCACAGCATCTGCGGCCAATTCATTGTTGCCGATATATTCCTCCACAGCGCCGCGATTACCGAACGGCCCCACGCGCCCCTTGAAATCCACACTGGTCTGCCCGAGCTCTGCGCAGGATACATTGCGACCGCGCAGCATGCGGTTATGCACCACAATACAGCCACCGATTCCGGTTCCCAGGGTCAGGCACAGCAGGCTCTCCAGCCCACGCCCTGCCCCCAGTTTCCACTCCGCATAGCCCATGCAGTTGGCATCATTATCCAGCACCACAGGCAAGCCCAGCTCACGTTCCATCACCTCGCGCACCGGCACCTGGTGATTCCACACCGGCACATTGGTGAGCTGGTAAAGCACGCCCTTGTAAAAATCCACCCAGCCGGGCATTCCCAGGCCCACGGCGGCAACCTGCGGGTGCTTGCGCTGCAATTCCTTCATGGTGGCACACATGGCAGCCATGATAGACTCCGGGCTGTCGAACTCCGGCGTAGGCAGCGGATCCGCCTTATCCACCAGCTCTGCCCCGCGGGTCACGCCAATCTTGATGCTCGTTCCGCCGAAATCCACGGCTATCGCCAATCGCTGCTCACTCATGGCACGTATTATAATGCAGGCACCCCATGGAGAAAAGCATAAATTGCAGTCTGACGAATGCAGATTTCAGAACGCAGATTGCAGAATAAGCAGTTAGTGCGCAGCCTTGCGGCCGCGCAAAGAGATGAAAATCACCTGAGATTTCTCAGGTAATTTTGTTTACAGGTGCGGCAACCGCCGCACGCGAACTCCCAATTCTGCATTCTGACTTCTGAAATCTGCATTCCTACAAATCGTCATTTCGAGTTTTTAGAGGTCCCCAAATTACGCATCGCTGCCTGCCATGAAGCATTCTGACAGGCTCTCCCGCATTTTTCTCTTCACTCACGAAAATTGGCTATTTTCAGCATCATACACCCCATTTTTAACGACTTTTCTACCATTAAATTAAATTTTCTGCAAAAAAAGGCTTGCGTTCAGCAGAAAAATAAGTACAATAGCCCCGCTTTCACGCCGCACCGGAAACGGAGCGACAAAGGAAAGGCAACACGCGGATGTAGCTCAGTGGTAGAGCGCAACCTTGCCAAGGTTGATGTCGTGGGTTCGAATCCCATCATCCGCTCTCTAAAATCATCGCGGATGTAGCTCAGTGGTAGAGCGCAACCTTGCCAAGGTTGATGTCGTGGGTTCGAATCCCATCATCCGCTCTCCAAAAATCATCGCGGATGTAGCTCAGTGGTAGAGCGCAACCTTGCCAAGGTTGATGTCGTGGGTTCGAATCCCATCATCCGCTCTCTGAAAGGCCTGCTCATGCAGGCCTTTTTTCGTGCCCTAAACGCGAACATACCCTGTATGGGCTTGCAATGAGACCTTGAACATGGTAGATTACAAAAAGCCCGCAGAATATGGAAAATATACTGGAGATATCTAAACTGAGCATGCACTTCCCCGTACGCGGCGGTGTGTTCGGACGCCGAGTCGGCACGCTGAAGGCAGTGGATGATGTCTCTTTCAGCATTGCACCGGGTGAAACCCTGGGGCTGGTGGGCGAAAGCGGCTGCGGCAAAAGCACGATTGGCCGCTGCATTGTGCGCCTGCTGGAACCCACAGCCGGCACTATCCGCTTCATGCGCCACGATGTGACACACCGCGCCCAGTGGCGCCTGCGCAGCCTGCGCCGCAAGGTTCAGATGGTATTCCAGGACCCGGCGGGCTCGCTGAACCCGCGCATGACCGTGCGCCACATCATTTCTGAGCCCCTGATGATTCACGGTCTGGGCACCGCCGCCAGCCGCAAGCGCCGCGTGGCAGCGCTTCTGGATCTGGTGGGTCTGCCCTCCACCGCGTTGGAAAAATTCCCGCATGAATTCTCTGGTGGTCAGCGCCAGCGCATCGGCATTGCGCGAGCCCTGGTCATGGGCCCCAAGCTTCTGGTGCTGGACGAACCGGTCAGTGCGCTGGATGTCTCCGTGCAGAGTCAGGTGCTGAATCTGCTGCTGAATCTGCAGCAGGAACTGAATCTTTCCTACCTCTTCATATCGCACGACTTATCCGTTGTGCGCCACATATCGGACCGAGTGGCGGTCATGTACATGGGCAAGATTGTCGAAATGGCAGATGCCGACCGCCTGTACGACCACCCCTGCCACGCCTACACCCGCGCGCTGCTCTCTGCCATCCCGATTCCGGACCCCACGCAGAAACAGCGCACACCAATTCTGCCGGGGGACGTTCCCTCCCCCGTCGATCCGCCTCCGGGCAGCGCTTTCGGGCGCCGCATCAATCACCCCTATCTGGATGCCACGGTGGGCATGGACCTCACGCCGCGCGAGCTGGTACCCGGTCACTGGGTTGCCCCGGATCCCTGCGCCGTATCGCTCATCGACATGCAGAAACTGGGTGTGGATATTTACCAGTAGAGGGCCTCTAAAAACTCCAATTTGCAGTTTGGCGAATGCAGATTTCAGAAGTCAGAATGCAGAATTGTGAGTTTGTGTGCGGCGGTTGCCGCACCTGTAAACAAAATTACCTGAGAAATCTCAGGTAATTTTCATTTCTTTGCGCGGCCGCCAGGCTGCGCACTAA
>JAFYWX010000038.1 GCA_017546445.1 Akkermansia sp.
GCGGGGGGATTATTCCGGGGCCTCAGCTCTGTGGATGGGAGCTCCTCCCGCTCAGGCAGTTCAGGTAGTAATGCAGCGCAAGCTTGAGCACTGAGGTGCGGTCAATCTCGCGCTGCCGGGCAAATTCCTCCAGTCGCTTGAAAAGCGCCTCCGGGCATCGGAAGGTTATCATATGAAGAGTGGGCATGCTTCTCAGTATGCCCACTCTTCAACCTGTTTGCAAGGAATGTTATATGTGCTGCGCCTAACGGGTTGGTTGATTTATAGGGAGTGCACGGCAGCCCAATCCACATGTTCGCTTTTTCCTTTGCCGAAACATTTGGGACAAGCTCCTCGCGCTGTATCCTCCTATTTTAGCTCCACCATAGCATTAGCTGCAAGGCTCCCAATAGGTTACCTTCGTTTTTTGGGTATAAAACAAATCAGCCCCGTGAACGGGGGCTGAGAGAATTTTCGCTTTGCGGAGAGGTGAAAACGCTTTATTTAGCTCCGGCTGCCTCGAGTAGTTGTACAATTTCGGTTTCCTCTTCTTCCTTCGCACGTTGAAGAGGCGTCTTTCCGTCCTTGTCTGCGATATTGAGGTTAATACCGGGAGTGGCAAGTAACAGCTTGATACATTCAGCATTTTTTGCACAGTGGAGAGGAGTCCGGCCATTATTGTCCGCCTTGTTGACATCAATGCCGGGAGCTGCAAGCAACAGCTTGACGTTTTCCGGGGTGTTTGTAACTGCCCAGTGGAGCGGTGTTTGTCCGAACTTATCCGCCTTGTTGACATCAATGCCGGGAGTTGCAAGCAACAGCTTGACGTTTTCCGGGTAGCCTTCATTTATGGCAACTGCAAAGTGGAGAGGTGCCCGGCCATAATGGTTCTCTGCTTTGTTGACGTCAATCCCGGGAGCGGTAAGCAATAGCTTGACGGTTTCCGGAGAGTTTGTAATTGTATTGTGGAGAGGAGTCCGGCCATCATTGTCCGCCTTGTTGACATCAATGCCGGGAGCTGCAAGCAACAGCCGGGCATATTTTTCTTTTCCGTAATGACATGCGCATTCAAAATCGAATTGCCTATCGCCTGGATTGGTTATGAGGTATGAATACACTGCTTTGTCGTCATCTTCTTGCATGGCAATTATTATGCCTCGATTCTTCGTTGATTCCAGGTATGCTTTGGCCTGTTCTTTCAGTTCATCTGTGGGATTGAAAATTTTATTGGCCAATGACTTGATAGACTTTTCGGCTTTCTTCTCTTTGCCTTTCCTGGTTTTTCCCCGTTTGTTCTTTTTTTTCTTCTTGGTAGTAGGGTTAACGGTCGCTGCGATTCCCGAAAGGGGGGCAGAGAGGACGGGGGTGGGGGAGATAGGCAGTAAAATACTTGAAGCTAAGAGGATGGAGATGAGGTTACGGTGTGTCATGGCTAAAAAGTCGTCTTCGATATCCTATCAAACAGGGGGGGTATGCAAGGCTTTTCTTTTGTATGAGTTAAAAAATCGCATGTAGATTTTCCCTGAACACGTCAGTATTTCGAGTGGAGTTCTGATGTGTCCGCACATTTCGTGAGGGGGCAATGCCTGGCCTTTTGAGGAACCCGAATATCAGGTGGAGGATTGCATGAGAGAAGCTCCCAGTCTGCGTCTGCGAGATTTTGGGGGACTCAGGGATGAACTGAAATCCACGTACGGGTGGCCGCGGGATTCAGCACAGAGGCGATGAAGCGGTTCATGCTTTCGGGGGTGACGGCGCGGAGGAGGTCGGGCACGCGGTCATCGTAGTCTGCGCCGAGACCAAGCAGGGTGTTCACGGCCATGCCGGCGCAGCGCTTGCCGCAGCTCTGCAAGGCCAGCACTCGGGCGGTGAGGGCGGTGGAGCGGGCGCGTTCCAGCGCATCGGCGGGCATGCCTTCGCTGGCCAGGCGGTTGAGGGTACCTTCCAGCACGGTGCGGGCCTCAGCGAGCTGTTCCGGGGCAGTGCCCAGGTAGAAATACAGGCATCCGGCATCTACCCCGAGCAGGGAGGACGCTGCGGCGTAGTAGGCCAGGCCGCGCTTCTCGCGGATTTCATCGAAGAGCGGGCCGGACATGTCGCGGCACCATTCCTCGAAGAGCAGCTGGGCGGGGGCGGTGTCGGAAAGAGCGTTAGATGCTGGCACAGCCAGTGCCAGCACGGCCTGTTCCTTATCCAGAATCTCCACAGCATCGGCGGGCATCTGGGCGGGGGTGGCGGTGCGCTGGGCAGGCATGCCGGCGGGCATGGTGCCGAAGAGCTGCTCTGCCAGGGTGAGCACGGCGGCGGGGTCGATATCGCCAGCCACGGCCAGCACGGCATTCTGCGCGCAGACCAGGCGGGCATGCTGGGCCAGCAGGGCGTCGCGGGTAAGGTTCTGCACGCTCTCCACGTAACCATCGCGGTGGTTGCCGTAGGAAACAGGGCCGAAGCAGAGGCGGCGCAGCTTGCGGAAAGCGAGGGCGGCGGGGTCTTCCTCGGCATCCATGATATCGGCTATCATGGCGTGCTTCTCGTTCTCCACTGTTTCGGCGGGCAGGGTGGGGTGCAGGGCTGCATCTGCCAGCAGTTCCAGCAGGGCGGGCAGGTCATTTGCCAGACCGCGGATGGAGAGGTTGAAGGTGTTGTTGCCGGCAGCGCTGGAAATGGAGCCGCCCAGGTTTTCCACCTCACTGGCCAGCTGCTCGGCGCTGCGGGTGGTGGTACCCTTCAGCATGCACTCGGTGAGCAGGGAATTGATGCCGGCGTTCTCGGCGGTTTCGGTCTGACTGCCGGCACCGAACACGATTTCCGCAAAGGCCAGGGGCACGCGTTTATCCACGCGGGTGACCACGCGCAGACCGTTCGGCAGGGTGTGTACCACCGGGGCATTGGTGTCGGCCAGGCGGTCGGCGTTGCCCTCATCGGCATTGCTGCCGGTGGGGTCCACGCTCACTTCCACCAGGCGGTCGGGGGTGAAGTAGGTGGCTGCCACCTGGGCCAGGGCTTCGTTGCTCACCTGGGCGAGGGCGGTATCCCATTCATCCATGCTGTGCGGGTTGCGGCTCAGGTGCCAGGACATGCCCAGCACATTGGCCACCCCCTGCACGGTGGAAAGTCCGCGGAGACGCCCGGTGAGCATCATGCGGCGGGACCGCCGGCGTGCTTCATCGAACTCTGCCTGGGGCAGGGTGCTCATGAACTCCAGCACGGCATCGCGCAGGGAATCGCGCTTGTCGCGGTCCACATCGAATTCCAACACCAGGGCTCCTTCGCCGGTGCGGTCCGGCACCGGCATGACGGACACATCGTGCGCCAGCCCCAGTTCATCGTGGAACTTCTTATACAGCCAGGCCGAGCGGCCATCGCCCAGGATGGAGCCCAGCATGGAGATAGCGGCGGCATCCGGGTGGTTGGAGGAAGGGGTGCGCCAGGCCAGCATGAGGGTGCTGGTGGGTTGGGCAAACTCGCAGCGGTGGGTGCGCGGCCCCCACTGGCGGGGCTCTGCGGCGGGGGCTGCAGGCTTGGCCGGGCGGGCGGCAGCGGCACCGAACTCGGCATCCACGGCCTCGAAGAGCTCCTTTGAATCAACATCGCCCGCCACGCACAGGAACATGTTGCCCGGCACATAGCGGTCGCGGTGGTAGGCTACCATGTCCTCATAGCTCAGGGTATCGAACCCGCTGCGGGTGCCGATGACCGGCTGGCGGCGCGGTGCCACCTTGAACAGTGTGCGGATGAGGGCGTGGTAGGCCGTATCCTGTGGGTCGTCGTTGTACATGCCCATCTCGCGGCGGATGACATCGCGCTCGCGTTCCCATTCATCGCGGGGGAAGGCAGGGTGCATCGTGAGCTGGCAGAGCAGGTGCAGGAACTCGCGCCAGTGGGCGGCGGGGCCGTCAATGTAGAATACGGTGCGGTCGGTGCTGGTGTAGGCATTCCACATGCCGCCCAGTTCGGGCACGCGCTCATTCAGCTGGCGGGCACTCAGTTCTTCGGTGCCCTTGAACACCATGTGCTCCAGCAGGTGCGAAAGCCCGGCCCCCAGGTGCTCGCCCTCGTGGATGGAGCCGGTCTCAATCCAGACCTGGAGCGAAACCAGCGGAAACGCTTTCTGCGGAGCCACTACTGTGGTGAATCCATTGGAACATACATGTACCTCGTGCTGCATGTGGGGAGTATCGCACACCGCATCGCTTCGCGCAAGCCATTTCGGGCTTGCCACTGCCTGAAACGGGGATATAATAAAGTCATGTGGCGGAGATTTTTTTGTGTGCTGGCCTTTCTGGCTTCTTTCTACTGCCTGGGCGGCGCCATGCACGCCGGCTGGCTCACGGCCGCTGACCCGGAGCAGGTGGAGCTGCACCGTATGTGGTTCTATGTGTGGCTGGTGGCAGTTTTACTGAGTTATGCGGGGTTCGGTGTGTTGCTACGTCCGCGGTGCGTGCTGCATTTTGTGCTGTGCAGTCTGGCTGTGCCGGCTGCTGTAATATCCGCTCTGGCGGTGCAGTACCAGGGATGGTGCACCGTGTGGCCGGCGCTGCTCATTATTTCCTGCGGTTATCTGCTCTGGCGTGTAATCATCCTTCTGCGTCGCATCTGCTGATGTGCGCTTCCTTATGTTCTGCAAATGGCGATTTGGCGGGCTGATGGCTCGCGCAAGCGAGCGGAACATTGAGCCCGTGAAACGGGCGACATAACAATAGCGAGGCGGTGGAGCGCACCGTGCGTCAGCATGGTGCGCGTAACCCCTCGTAAAGCAAAATAAGGAATAGGAACCCGTGGAACGGGTGACAGAGAGGGTTGCTACATATGCGCCTTAATTTCAATATAGATTCCGATTTGGCGGGGGCTGAAATCAATCGGAGCACGGGACTTCAGTCCCGAAAACTCAAGCGATGAGGGACTAAAGTCCCTTGCTCCGACAAAAACAGTTGCCCGATAGACTCCAATTTGGCGGGCTGCATGGATTCATCAGGCGTTTTCTGATGAATAGCGGGTCTGGAAGTTAGAATTTTTCCCACTATTCACTATTCATTATTCACTATTCACTCCAGCTGTGCTACAATCTCCCTGTTCCTGCCATGTTTGACCTTGTTCTCAATTCATTCTTTGCATCCATTCCGGTATTCATCTTCTTCGGAATCGGATTCTGGCTGCGGTACAAGAAGGCCATTGCCCCGGAGCATGATAGCGTGATTCTGCAGCTGGCTATGGATGTGGGCTACCCCTGCCTGATTTTCCACAGCATCATGAAATACATGGTGGTGGAGGCGAACCCGGTGATGAGTACCTTCGGATTCTCCCTGCAAGGGATTCTCTGCGGTTTTCTGGAATTGCTGGTCGGTGTGCTGGCGGCCTATGCGGTGGCCTGGGTGCTGCGCTTGAAGATTGGCACCGGACTGCGCACCTTCACGCTCACAGCGGGCGTGCAGAACTACGTGTTCTTTGTGGTGCCCATCATCCAGATGCTCTTTTCTTCTCCCGGTGACCCCACGCTGGGTGTGCTTTTCATCCACAACATGGGCTGCGAAATCTTTATCTGGAGCCTCGGGGTAATCCTTATGTGCGGCGGGGTGAAGGACCTGCGGCTCGGCATGCTGCTGCGCGGCCCGCTGCTGGCTGTTATAGTTTCGCTCATCATTGCATGGATTGGCCTGGGTGAGTATGTGGCACTGCCGCCCATCATGAAGGCGGCGGAGATGGTGGGTGCGGTGTCCACTCCCATCTGCCTGATTATCTTCGGTTGCTCGCTGTATGACCTGACCCGCAATTTCGTGTGGCAGCCGCGCATGCTGGCGGCAGGTGTCATCACGCGTCTCATGATTGCACCGGCGCTCATTCTGCTGCTGGCCTGGGTGCTGCCGGTGGACCCGCTGCTCAAGCGCATCATGGTGATTCAGAGCGCTATTCCCAGCGCGGTGATTCCGGTGATTCTGGCCAAGCGTTTCGGCGGCCGCCCGGATGTAGGCGCCCAGGTGCTGCTGGCCACCACGCTGTGCTCCTTTGTGACCCTGCCGTTCTGGCTGGCCATGGGAAGCAAGTATGTGGTGCCGCTGCTGAGCACGGCTCCGTGAGTGAATGCAGATTTCAGAACGCAGAATGCAGAATAATAAGTTCGTGTGCGGCGTTTGCCGCACCAGTAGACAAAATCACCTGAGATTTCTCAGGTGATTTTCCTTTTCTCGCGCAGCCGGAAGGCTGCGCACTAACCGGTGATTCTGCATTCTGAATTCTGCGTTCTATGTTACCGCAGCATCAATCTGTCCCTATCCAGGCCTGTAAGCATTTCCAGCCGGGAAATCAGGTGGCGGATAACAGCCACAAGGGTGACCAGCAGGGGCACACCGATGACCAGATAGCCCCACCAGGTCATGCGGCCCACGGCGTAGTTATACTCCAGCGCCTGCTGGGCGGCGGGGTGGTCGAGCACGGGCAGCAGGAAGCAGAGGGACAGAATGAAATTGCCCAGAGCCGAAACTACCAGCGAGAGCCCGAGGAACAGGCTGGAGCGCCAGAGCAGGGCATCGTAAGCCGTCTGCTGCTTGTTCTCTGCCACCTGTTTCTCGATGGTGGGGATATCGAAGAGGGAATCGGAGTAGAGCAGCACGCGCAGCAGGGAATCCTGGCGGCGGGCGGTGACCATGACCGCCCCGCAGAGCAGCAGGGGAATGGCGGCCTCCTTGGCGGCATACCACCACGGGGTGTCCGGGCGAATGGCTTCGCCGCCGCCGGTGTTGGCATAAATGGTGACCACGCCGGTGAGAATCGTACCCAGCAGCCCGAAAAGCGTGAGCGGCTCTACCTTGCGGCTCTGCACAAAGGTCCACACGCCGAAGCCCAGCGGCAGCGCCAGCGCCACGCACATGGCCGCCGTGGTGCCCAGCTGCCAGAACTCCGGGCCGGAGACCGAGCAGTGGTCCAGCACCATGACCGGTGCCAGCACGCTCAGCAGAATATTCAGCAGACTTTGCGTTCCCTTGTCCATCTTACTTCATGGAGGCAATGGCTGCAGCCATATCAGGAGCCTTGAAGGTGGAGGAACCGGCCACGAGGCAATCGGCTCCGGCCTCAGCGCAGAGCGGGGCCTGGGTGGCACCGATGCCGCCATCCATCTGGATGATGAAGTTGAGCCCCTGTTCCTTGCGGGCGGCATCCAGCACGCGCACCTTATCCAGCACTTCGCCCATGAAGCTCTGGCCGCCGAAACCCGGCACCACGCTCATGACCAGCACCATATCCAGCTCGCCGATGTAGGGCAGCACCTTTTCCACCGGGGTGGCGGGGTTCACGGCCAGACCGGCGTGAATACCGGCGGCGCGGATGGCTGCCAGGGTGGCGTGCAGGTCTACAGCGCCCTCGCGCTCCACGTGGATGGTAATCATGTTCATGCCGGCTTTCACGAAGCGGGGCAGGTAGTGGTCCGGCGCATCAATCATGAGGTGCGCGTCCAGATACGCATCTGCCGGTACGGCAGAGCGGATGGCGGCGCAGATATCCGGGCCGAAGGAAATGTTGTCCACAAAGGAACCGTCCATCACATCCAGGTGCAGCCAGTCTGCCCCGGCTTCGAGGGCGCGGTTGGCTTCTTCACCGATGCGGCGGAAATCACAGGCAAGCATGGAAGGGGCAATCAGCATGCCCCTATATTAGTGCCTTGCAGCGGATAAGGCAAGGAAAAACCGCCTGAGAGAGGGCTCTCAGGCGGTCTGGTTAACAGAAAATAGTCACGAGTCTCAGCTGGCGGGGTATTCCACCGGCTCCAGCTTACCGCGATTGATAAGCTGCATGATGTCCTCGCCGGGCTGCTGCACAGCAGGCTGCTGGGGCAGGGGCTTGGTGGTGAACACGGGGAAGTCAGCCTCCTCCTTGATGTTGCCACCCGTGGCCAGGGAGAAGTAACCGCGCTTCGGGTCGATGCGGCAGTTGATTTCCTTCAGCGGGTTGCCATCGCGGGTGAAGCGGAACTCCGTGGCGGCGCTCCATTCCTTGCCGTCCCAGCGCAGGGCGGGGCCGAAGGTGGCGCGGCGTTCAAAGCCCTTGGAGACCACGTCGCGCTTGAAGTCCTCCACGAAACCGCAACCGCCGCCGAGACCACGGCTCAGCGCCTGAATGCGCCAGCAGCTCATCAGCGTCCACTTGTTCTCTGCGGGGTCAAAGATGTAACCGGCAATCTGGCGGAAATCGGGGCCATCCTCGTGCTCCACCACCAGGGTCTTGATGACATCGCCTTCCTTCCAGGGGAAGGGGCGCATGGAGTTGCCGCCGGTGCCTTCGCCACCAAAGCGGCGGTGGGTCACCTTCTCGCCCTTCTGGATAAGCTTGGCGCGTTCTTCCTCGGGGGCAGCGTGGGGATTATCGCCGGAATCCTTGGCATCCCAGATGGAGAAGATAGCCACGCGCACCGGGTTGCCGTTCTCGTCCTTGTGGCCGAGTTCCTGCACGCCGATGTAGCCGCAGCCGAAGTTGTTGCAGGCAAAGTAGGTGCCGGGGGCGCTCTTTTCAATCACAGCCTCCTGGTAGGCTGCAGTGTGCTTGGGAATAGCGGGGCCGTAGCCCAGGTGCACGGAAGCGCACTGGCGCTTTGCCATGTTTTCCGGCAGCCAGTAGTCCGAATAGCGGTCAGCCTGGGCCTCCTGCATGCAGCAGGTGGCAAGCGTCACCAGGCCCGTCATCAGGGTGTAGATGCGTTTCATCGCCTGTGATTATAACTGATTTTCTTCTATTTTCAAGTCTAAAGCGGTGTGGATTAGCATTGACTCTGCGGGTGATTCGCGGTAAACTCGCCGCCGTCATGACTTCTACAGCTGATTATAAGGTGGCCGATATTGCCCTGAAGGATTGGGGACGCAAGGAAATTGCCGTGTCGGAATACGAGATGCCGGGCCTGATGGCCTGCCGTGAGAAATACGGCGAGCAGAAGCCGCTGGCCGGGGTGCGTATCACTGGTTCGCTGCACATGACGATTCAGACCGCTGTGCTCATCGAGACGCTGGTTGCCCTGGGGGCCGAGGTGCGTTGGGCCAGCTGCAACATTTTCTCTACGCAGGATCACGCTGCCGCCGCCATTGCGGCCACGGGTGTGCCGGTGTTTGCCTGGAAGGGCGAGACGCTTACGGAATACTGGGATTGCACCTGGGCTGCCCTGAGCCACCGTGATGGTCTGGGCCCGCAGCTGGTGGTGGACGACGGCGGCGACGTGACGCTGCTGCTGCACCGCGGTTATGAGATGGAAGAGGGTTCCGACTGGGTGAATACCCCCTCCGACAGCGAGGAAGAGGGCGTTATCAAGGCTCTGCTGAAGCGCATTGCTGCCGAGCAGCCCGGTGTGTTCCACCGCTGGATGCCGGAGTGGAAGGGTGTTTCCGAGGAAACGACCACCGGTGTGCACCGCCTCTACCAGATGGAGCGCGAGGGCCGTCTGCTGGTGCCCGCCATCAATGTGAATGACTCTGTGACCAAGAGCAAGTTTGATAACCTGTACGGCTGCCGCGAAAGCCTGACGGACGGTATCAAGCGCGCCACGGACGTGATGATTGCCGGTAAGGTGGCTGTTATCTGCGGTTATGGCGATGTGGGCAAGGGCTGCGCCCAGGCTCTGCGCGGGCTGGGTGCCCAGGTGATTGTGACCGAGGTGGACCCCATCTGCGCTCTGCAGGCTGCCATGGAAGGCTACCGTGTGCTGACGGTGGAGGATACCCTCGGCATGGCCGACATTTACGTAACCACTACGGGTAACTGCGATATCATTACCCTGGAGCACATGGAGAAGATTAAGGACCAGGCTATCGTCTGCAACATCGGCCACTTCGACAACGAGATTCAGGTGGCCCGCCTGCAGGCCTACCCCGGCATTGTGTGCACGAACATCAAGCCGCAGGTGGACAAGTACACCTTCCCGGATGGTCACAGCCTCTATCTGCTGGCCGAAGGCCGCCTGGTGAACCTGGGCTGCGCCACGGGCCACGCCTCCTTCGTGATGAGCAACAGCTTCACCAACCAGGTGCTGGCTCAGATTGCCCTCTGGCAGGACCGCGAAACCGCCAAGCCTTCCGTGACCGTGCTTCCCAAGAAGCTCGACGAAGAGGTGGCCCGCTTGCACCTGGCCAAGCTCGGTGTGCGCCTTACCACCCTCACCCAGAAGCAGGCCGACTACATCGGCGTGCCCGTAGAAGGCCCCTTCAAGGCTGAAGCGTATAGATATTGACGATTGACTATTGACAATTGACGATTGGTATGGATGCGCGGGAATTGCGAGAACGGACACTGGAGTTCGGGCTGCGCATAGTCCGCTTGTGTCAATACTTGCAACGCCGCCCTGTGGCTGAGGTGCTGGGTAAACAGCTGCTGCGCTGCGGCACCTCGGTCGGGGCGAATTACAGAGCTGCGAGTCTCGCTAAGAGTCCTGCTGACTTCGTGTCAAAAATCAAAATATGTGAGGAGGAAGCTGATGAGAGCATCTACTGGCTGGAGCTTTTAATACGCTCCGGCGAGATTGATGCTGAACGTGTAAAAACGTTGCAGACGGAGGCAACAGAACTCCGCAATATCATGTCTGCCAGTGCAAAAACTGCGCGCAACAATTTAAAGTAAAACAATGGTCAATAGTCAATTGTCATTAGTCAATGCCCTTGATTGGCTGTATTCTACTCAGGCTTTTGGTATCAAGCTGGGGCTGGAGGGGGTGACGCGGCTGCTTTCTGCCTGCGGTGTGCTGTATCCGCGTGCGCAGGTCATTCATGTGGCCGGCACAAATGGCAAAGGCAGCACATGCGCCTTCTGCGAGAGCGTGGCGCGGGCTGCCGGATACAAGACCGGCTTGTTCACCTCGCCGCATCTGGTGGAGTTCAGTGAGCGCATCCGCGTGAATGGGCAGAATATCCCGGATGCGGATGCCGCCCGCCTTATCGGCAAGGTGCGCTCCATCGTGCAGGGGTGGGACCCATGCCCGACTTTCTTTGAGCTGGTGCTGGCTGTGGCTATGCTCTGGTTTGCGGAGCAGGAGGTGGAGCTTATCGTGCTGGAAACCGGCATGGGTGGCCGCCTGGATGCCACAAATGCTGTGCCCAAGGATGTGGCAGTGCTCACCCCCATCGGGCTGGACCACACCCAGTACCTGGGCGAGACGCTTTACGAGGTGGCCGGCGAGAAGGCTGCCATTCTTTCCTGGCACCGCCCCTCCGTGTCGGCTCCGCAGGAGCCGGAGGCCATGCGGGCTATTCAGGAGGCTGCAGAGCGCATGAATACCTATTGCCGCGTGGTGGGTGGCGAATGTGACCAGCCGCTGGGGCTGAAAGGTGTGCATCAGCGCCGCAATGCTGCGCTGGCACTGGCCGCGCTGCGTGCGCTGCCGCATTTCCTCTGCAGTGCAGAGGAGGAAGCCCGCGGACTGGCCCAGGTAAGCTGGCCCGGGCGCTTCGAGGAAGTGCAGCCCGGTGTCATCATGGATGGCGCGCACAATCCGCATGCCATGCAGGTGCTCACCCGCACCTGGCGAGAGACTTTTGGCGAGCAGAAGGCCCGCTGCATCTATGCCGGCTCGGCAGATAAAGCTCTGGATGAAGTGCTGGAGCTGCTTTCCCCCATTGTAGGTGAGTGGGTGCTGCCGCCGGTGCAATCTCCCCGCATTCTTTCCCCTGTTGAGATGGCAGCCAAGGTGCAGGCAGTGTCCGCTGCCCCCGTTTCCACCCCCGCCACGCTGGCCGAATGCCTGACAGATATGCCCGCCGGCACCCTCATCTGCGGTTCCTTCTTCCTCCTCGGCGAGGCGAAGGCCATCCTCCGCAGTACCGATTATCGCACTACGGTGCAGTGATGCATGTATCTTACATGTGCGCAGCACATGTTTTCATTCTTCATTTATCATACGAACGCGCAGCGTGAGTTTTCATGATAGGAAGCGTAGAGAAAATGAAAACGTCCGCTTACGCGGCCGAATGAAAAATGAAAGGTGAAAACGCGCCTTTCGGCGCGTGAGAAGTATGCCCTTGGGTGTAATGCCGCGCGGGTATCTCACATGTGCGCAGCACATGTTTTCATTTTTCATTCATCATACGAACGCGCAGCGTGAGTTTTCATGATAGGAAGAGCGTAGAAGAAATGAAAACGCCCGCTTACGCGGGCGAGTGAAAAATGAAGGATGAAAACGCGCCTTGCGGCGTGTGAGAAGAAAAACACGCCCGCGATTGCGGGCGTGTGAAAAATTCTTAGATCTCGATGTACTTACCCTTGGGCATGTTGCAGAGCGGGCAGCGCTCCGGCTCGGTGCCTTCGGCAAAGGTGTCGCCGCAGAGGGGGCACACGTAGTACTTGGCGGGCAGGTCGAGCTTCTCACCGGCTTCCAGCTGGGCGAGGGCCTTGCTGTACAGGTCGGCGTGCTCCTTTTCGGCCTCGTTGGCCCAGGTGAAGCTGCGCACGGCATCGGTGATTTCCTCCTCCTGAGCCTGAGCAATCATGGGGGGATACATATCGGTGAACTCGTAGGTCTCGCCGGCGATGGCGGCCTTCAGGTTCTCGACGGTGTTGCCCACCTCGATGTGCATCTCGATGTCGATGGGGGCCTGGCCCAGCTTCACGAGCACCTTGTTGTGGTTGGTGGCGTGAATGCGCTCAGCGCGGCTGGCAGCGGCGAAGAGCTTTTCGATGAGGGGGTAGCCCTCCTGGGCGGCGCGGGTGGCATAAGCAGCGTACTTGGCGCTGGCGGTGCTTTCGCCGATAATGGCGGTCTTGAGGTTGTCGATCGTTGTCATGGCCGTAGTGTAATCCTATTTTAGAATAATTACAAGAAAAATCTGCGAATTATTGAAAAATAATTTATTTTTACTTACAGGGCGGCGATGATGGCATCACCCATACCGCGGGTTCCGACACGAATTTCGCCCTCTGCACCGGTGGCAAGGTCGCCCGTGCGGTAGCCGGCGGCGATAACCTTGCGCACAGCGGCGTCCACGGCATCTGCAGCGGCGGTTTCCTTGCAGGTGTAGCGCAGGAGCATGCTCATGGAAAGAATCTGAGCGATGGGGTTGGCAATGCCCTTACCGGCGATATCGGGGGCGGAGCCGCCGGAGGGTTCGTAGAGGCCGAAGAAGGTGTTGGAGCCGTGGCTGAGGGAGGCGCTGGGCAGCATGCCCAGGGAGCCGCACACGATGGCCATTTCATCCGTCAGGATATCACCGAAGGTGTTTTCCGTGACCATCACGTCGAACTGCTTCGGGTTGCGCACCAGCTGCATGGCGGCGTTGTCCACATACATGTGGGTGAGCTCTACATCCGGGTATTCGGGGGCAATGGCGTTCATCACATCACGCCACATTACGGAGGAAGCCAGCACGTTGGCCTTATCCACGCTGCACAGCTTCTTGCTGCGGCCGCGGGCGGCCTCGAAAGCCACGCGGGCGATGCGCTCCACCTCGCTCTTCTTGTAGATGAGGGTATCCAGGCCGATGGTTTCGCCATCGCGCTCGCCGTAGAACTTGGGCTCGCCGAAGTACATGCCGCCGGTGAGCTCGCGCACGCAGAGGATATCGAAACCGCCGGGGATGAGGGAATTCTTCACCGGGGAGGCATCCACCAGCTCCGGCAGGCAGATGCCGGGGCGCAGGTTGGCGAACAGGGAGAAATGCTTGCGCAGGGGAAGCAGGGCGCCGCGCTCCGGGCGTTCATCCGGGGGCAGGGAATCCCACTTGGGGCCACCCACGGAGCCGAAGAGAATGGCGTCTGCAGCCTCGCAGGCAGCCAGGGTCTCTGCGGGCAGGGCCTTGCCGCAGTTGTCGATGCCGGCGCCGCCCACGAAGCACTCAGTGCGCTCCGTCTTGAAGCCGAACTTCTCTTCCACGGCGTCGAGCACGCGAAGTGCCTCAGCCATAACCTCCGGGCCGATACCATCGCCCGCCAGGACTGCAATCTTGTAGGTGTTCATGTCTGGCGCAGATGATACCACCGCAAAGGCGTGGGTGTCAATGGTGCAGCGTGGCTGTATCTGCGCTCAGGTGGGCAAATTACTGCTGAAAGCAGCTGCGGGGAAAATACAGTGGCTCCGAAATGAAGGGGGCGCCCAGTTCATCGTTGCCGAAGAGGCGGAGCTCCATGGCCACGGGCGGGGCGTCGAACTCATGGCAGCCGCTGCAGGAAAACACCGCCCCGGGAGCCAGGGTGGGGTAGTCGTTGAATACTTTTGAGGCCTCAATGATGCGGGTGTTGCCGCTGCGGTCGCGCAGGGTCCACTTGCGGCCCAGCAGGCGCACCGCCTGGTCTCCGGTGTTGCAGATGCTGATGCGGAAGAGCGTGCGGTACACCGGGCGGGGACGTCGCAGCGCCTGCACCCCGGACATGACGAGGCGCAGCTCCAGCGGAGCATAAACCGGGAGACTGGGGCATTTAGTGCTCATAACCTTCGCCCACGGCGATGGTGGAAATGGAACCTGCGGCCTCCCGGATGCGGCGAACCTTCTCCAGCGTGGGGGCTTCGCCGGGAGCCAGGCTCATCTGGTCAATGAGCGTCTCCATATGGCGGCTCATGGACTCCACCTTCAGGCGGCGGGCGATGCGGGGATGAAGCCCGCTGAGAATTTCATTGAAATAAGCGGGGGCATCTGCATAGAAAATGGCGGCCGCCTGGTCGGCATCGAAGCGCTGCTCCAGCGCGGCAGCGGCAGCCTCCAGTGCGCGCACCCAGCCGCCCAGAGCCAGCAGGTGCGCCAGGTCCGGGTCGCGCAGGGCGGTCAGTTCGTCATTCACGGCGCTCTGGGTAGAGGCGAGAATGCGTTTGAATTCCTCCAGCTGTCCCTTTTCTGCATGCTCCAGCAGGCTGGCGGAGTAGGTGTTCATCTTGCCGCCCACGCCCATGGCCTTGCCATAGCGGGAGAGATCCAGCGCAATGGGCTTGATATCGTTCATGTGGCCACTGCGCACGGCAATGAAACCATCTGCCAGGATGTAGCCCATCTCCAGTGCCAGCTTGCCGGCATTCAGCGGCAGGTGCTCGGGGCGGCGGCGCAGTACATAGTCCTCCGGGATGGAGGGCAGGTTATCCAGCTGGGCGAAAATCTTGCTGATGGAGGGGGCGGTGTATACATTGATGCCCAGCTCCTGGTTGGAGTGGGAGTCATCCAGCATCGAATCATCGCGGAACATGGCGGGAACCTCGCCCGGGCGGCGGGCGGAATCCTCCTGTGTCGCAATCTCCGGCATGCCATCAAATGCCGTGTCTACGGCTTCTTCGCTGAACTCAGGCATTTCCTGTGCGTTAAGCAGGGGCATGCCCAGCAGGGCGGCGGCGAGGAGCAGGTGAGGGAATGTCGGTTTCATCGTGGAGACGGAGTGGTTACTTTAGGCTTGACTCAACTCTCAGTTTACCTTACTATCGGCGCGCGTCAAGTATCTGCTGGAGTGCTGACGCAAAAATGGCCTGTTCCGCGCGGAGATGCGGGCCGATTCGTCTCATCTGAAATAATTAGTTCTATGGAATTGTCTGACCAATGGTTTGATTTTCTCTGGCTGGCTGCCTATTTTCTTGTGCTTATCGGCATGTCCGGCTATGGGTGTCACCGCCTGCTGATGGTGATGCTGTACATCAAGCACCGTAAGGATGTGCCGCAGCCCAAGGCTCAGTGGGATGAGTGGCCTATGGTGACGGTTCAGCTGCCCATGTTCAATGAGAAGTTCGTGGTGGAGGGCCTGCTCAAGAAGGTAACAGCCATTGATTATCCCAAGGATAAGCTGGAAATTCAGATTCTGGATGACTCTACCGATGATACCTATGAGCTTTGCAAACAGCAGGTGGAGTATTATCGCGCCCAAGGCTTTGATATCGTGTGCCTGCACCGCGAGGACCGCACCGGTTTCAAGGCTGGTGCACTGGAGGCTGCGGATGCTGTGGCCAAGGGTGAGTTTCTGTTGATTCTGGATGCCGACTTCCGCCCGGAGCCGGATATCCTGAAGGTCTGTGTGCCGTATTTCACCGACCCGCAGATTGGCGTGGTGCAGACCCGCTGGGCTCACATCAACCGTAATTACAACATGCTGACCCGCCTGCAGAGCATTTTCCTGGATGGTCACTTTGCGCTGGAGCAGACCTGCCGCAACCGTTCCGGCCGTTTCTTCACTTTCAACGGCACCGCTGGTATGTGGCGCAAGAGCACCATTATCGATGCCGGTGGTTGGGAGCACGACACCATCACCGAGGATATGGACCTTTCCTACCGTGCTCAGATGAAGGGCTGGCGCTTCGTGTATCTCAATGATTACGAGACTCCCGCAGAGCTGCCGGTGGATATGGACGGCTTCAAGGCCCAGCAGCACCGCTGGACCAAGGGCTGCATTCAGGTCTGCCGCAAGATGTTCTTCGATATCTGGCGCTCCAATGCTCCATTCAAGGCCAAGATGGAAGCCACTACGCATCTTACCTGCAACTACTCGTACCTGGCTCTTATTCTGCTTTGCTTCCTGGTGATGCCGGTGTGCACCCACATGGTGACCCCCACCGGGGCATGGGCCTGGGACCAGTGGCCTATGATTCTGCTGACCTTCACGTTGTTCTTCTTTGCAACGGTATCTGTTTGCTTGTTCTATATTACAGCTGAGATGATTGTGCGTCCCCGCCGCTGGTATATGGTATTCCCCCTCCTGCTGCCGCTTCTGGCACTGGGTGTGGGTATGGCTGTGAATAATGCCAAGGCTGTGCTGGAGGCCATGGCCGGGCAGCAGAGCGAATTTGTGCGTACTCCCAAGTTCGGCGAGTCTAACCAGGGTGCTCTTTCCATTGAGAAGCGCGCCAAGGGTTACAAGGCCATCAAGTCTGTGCTGGTTCCGGTGTTGGAGCTCTGCTTTGCGCTGTTCTTTACCTATGTGGAGTGTATGAATCTGAGCAATGGTGACTATCTCACCTTTGTGCTCATGACTCCCTTCCTTGGATTCTACTACACCAGTATTGCTTCTATTGCCCGCCTGGTGGATGGCGCGATGCAGAAACGCCGCGCTGCTGTTCAGGCGTAAGGAAAAACAGTTTTTCTGATTTTGGATATATGACTAAAGGATTTATCAATGGTGTGATGCTCTGCCTGTTGGTGGGGGGAAGCGCCTTTTTGAGTTCGTGCCGCGTGTTTCGACCGGAGCGGACGCTGTATGCTGAGGATATTCCGCCGAAGGCAGTTGTCCGCGATGGCGTGGCTGTGACACTGAGTGACCAGAAGCTTACCGTGTTCAAGGAGGGGAAGAAGGTTAAGGATTACAGCATCAGCTCCTCTAAATTCGGTATCGGTAACACCAATGGCAGCAACCGCACGCCGCTGGGTATTCATGCCATTTCTCAGAAGAATGGTGAAGGCCAGCCGCAGGGTATGGTGTTCAAAGGCTGCAAGCCCACTGGTGAGGTGGTGGATGTGGATGCCGCGGGTCGCGACCCGGTGGTGACACGCGTGATTCAGCTGGCTGGTCTGGAGAGCGATAATCGCTCGACTCACCGCCGCCGTATCTATATTCACGGCACTCCGGAAGAGCGTTATATCGGCCAGCCTGCTTCTTACGGCTGCATCCGCATGAAGAGTGATGATATTGTTGACCTTTTCGGCCGTGTGCATCGGGGTATGCCGGTAGCTATTGAAAGCTGTACCCAGGAAACTTACCTGAAGGCCGAAATGGATAACAGCAAGGGAAGTATTCAGGTGCCCATGGAGGCGGTGGCTAAGCTGCCAGTGGATGGTCTGAGACCTACGCGCCGCTACAGAGCTCGCAGGACAAACCGTTGGTCTTCGCGTGGCGGGATGGCTACCAGCCGTTTCAAGAAGCGCACGGTAAACGGCAAGAATACCCGCCGACTCGCGCTTCGCAAACGCGCACAATGAGACACTGAAATTTTATACCGGGCTGTCCGCAGGGCAGCCCGGCTGCTATCCCTGCTACATATATAATATTCTGTTCTGATATCTGATGAATACTCTTCTGGAGAACCCGACCTTTGTACTGTTTGCCATTCTCTTCACCGGCCTTGCGCTGGGAAATATTTCCATTAAAGGCGTGTCGCTGGGCGCATCCGGCGTATTGTTCACGGCGCTTCTGGCGGGGCACCTCAAGCTGCAGGTGCCGCAGGGTGTTTCGGAAATCGGTACGGCCTTCTTTGTGTACGCTGTCGGTCTGGGGGTAGGTAATCGCTTTTTCTCCTCGCTGCGCAGCCGTGGGCGCAATCTGATTCTGGTGGCGCTGGTCATTGTGCTGAGTGGCTGGCTTTGCGCCTGGGCATGCTGCCTGATGCTCGGGATTGATTTGAGCGTGGGTGCTGGTCTTTTTGCCGGTGCCTGCACCAGTACACCGGCTCTGGCCGCTGCGCTGGATGCTGCTCAACTGAAGGGGCTGGATGAATCAGTGCTCAATATCGCGTACGGTGTAGCCTATCCCGTGGGGGTGGTGGGAATCATTCTTTTTGTGCAGCTGCTTCCTCGTTTGCTGCGGAAGGATTTGAACGAGGCCAAGGGTGCCACCGCCGCCGGAGGTGCAGAGGATGCCCATATTCAGTCCCGCCTGGTGAAGGTAGAGAACGCAGCGGTGTTCGGCAAGAGCCCGCACGTGGTCGAACAGCTGCACCACATGAGCTGCCGCATTACCCGTATGCGTCGTGGGGAGCATCTGGAACCCCTGCATTCTACTGATGTGTTGCACGAGGGGGATGAGGTGCTCATGGTGGGTGAACCGGAGAAATTGCAGCATGATGCCGCCCTGCTGGGGCAGATGCTGGAAACAGATACCCGCCTGTCGCTCCTGCGCGATGAATCTGCGGATTTGATTGTGCTGGCTGACCACATGGACAACAAGACGCTCGCGCAGCTTGATACACTGGGCAGCTTCGGCATTATCATCTCCCGCGTTTCTCGACTGGGGAATACCTTTGTGCCCAGGGAGGAGACCCAGATTCAGCGAAACGATGTGGTGCACGTGGTGGGTACGCCGGATGCCATTGCGGCCTTCAAGAAGGAATGCGGTCACCGTGAAACCGCGTTGAATATGGTGGATATGCTTTCCTTTGTCGGCGGTCTGCTGCTGGGCATTATGGTGGGTAAGCTGAACTTCAGCTTCGGCGGGGGAGACGGCTTTTCGCTGGGTATGGCGGGTGGCCCCCTGGTTGTGGCTCTCATCATGGGGCATTTCGGCAAGGTGGGTCCCATTGCCGGCTACATGCCGCGTCCCTCCCGCATTCTGGTGATGAATCTGGGTCTGATGCTTTTCCTGGCAGGTGCCGGCGTGAAGGGCGGCGAGCAGCTGGTGTCGACTCTGGCATCGCAAGGTTTGAGTATGGTGCTGGTTGCCGTGGTTGTCACTACGCTTCCTCTGGTGTTGGGGTATGTCTTTGCCAGCAAGGTTATGCGCATGGAGTTGCCGGAAATTCTGGGGTGCTGCTGCGGTGCTCAGACCTCCACTCCGGCTCTTGGCGCCATTACGGCCAAGACAGATAGCCAGGACCCGGTTATCGCCTATTCCACGGCATATCCCCTGGCGCTGATTCTTATGACAGTGCTTGCGCAGCTGCTTGTGCAGCTTGCATGAGTTATTTGCCCTTGCCCCGTACGCGTAAATGTGGTAGAATGACGGCAACATGAAAATTGCCGTCATTGGAAAAGGTGGGCGTGAGCAGGCTCTTGTAGAGACCCTGGCTGCCAGCCCGTGCAAACCCGAGCTCTTCACTTTCCCCGGTAGCGATGCTATCTGCCGGACTGCTACGCGCATTGAGGCCGATGGTCTTGATGGCCTGATTCAGTGGATGGTGGATAACAAGATTGACCTTTGCGTAGCTGGCGAGGAAAGCTACCTCGTGAAGGGCGAAGGTCTGGCCAACCGCTGCGCTGCTGTTGGTATTCCCTGCTGGGGCCCGCAGAAGGAAAGTGCTCAGCTGGAGGCTTCCAAGGAATTTGCCAAGAATTTCCTGCTGCGTCACAACATCCCCACGGGCATGGCTACTGCCGTGGAGAGCTATGATGAGGCTGTTGCCGCCATCAACGGCCAGTATCCCACTGTGCTGAAGTTTGATGGCCTGGCCGCCGGCAAGGGTGTGGCTGTGTGCCCGGACGCCGCCAGCGCAGAGGAGTTCCTGAACGAGGTGTTCATTCAGAAGCGCTTCGGTGAGGGCCGCATGCTGGTGGAGGAATTTCTCACGGGGCCGGAAATTTCCATCTTCGGAGCTATCTGTGATGATAAGTACCTCATTCTCTGCCCCGCCCGTGACTATAAGCGCCTGGAAGTGGGCGATGCCGGCCCCAACACTGGAGGCATGGGTGCTGTGGCTTCCCGCCAGCTGGCTTCTGCGGAGCTTATCAAGACAATTGAGGAAACAATCGTGGCCCCCACGGTGCGCGGCCTGCAGGCAGATGGCCTGCCCTACCGCGGCTTCTTGTATTTCGGCCTGATGCTGACCCCGCAGGGCCCCAAGGTGATTGAGTACAACTGCCGCTTTGGCGACCCCGAGTGCGAGGCTGTGATGCCCCTGCTGCAGGGTGACCTGGCCACCTTCTGCCTGAAGGGTGCCAAGGGCGAGTTTGCTCCTGAGCTTATCTCCTTCAGCGATGGCTGGAGCATCTGCTGCATTCTGGCCAGTGCCGGTTATCCCGCCAGCTCTCACAGCGGTGACCTTATCTCCGGCCTGGAGGATTGCGCTGCCCGCGTGTTCCACTGCGGCACCAGGCTTACCCCTGAAGGGTGGGTGACAGCCGGCGGCCGCGTGCTGGCTATCGTGGCTCAGGGCGATACGCTCGATGCCGCCCGCACCCTCGCCCATGCTGAGGCTGCCAAGGTGAATTTCGATGGCTCCCAGCGCCGCAGCGATATTGGCTACGCCAACATGTAAGCCTGACCAAACTATCAACTCCGGCTCCCCAATTCGGGGAGCCTGCTTTTTATTATGAACGAACAATCTGCTGAATTCTTAAGCGAATATCTGGAAACTCCGGCGCCTACGGGGCTGGAGATGGATGCCCAGCGCCTCTGGGCAGAATACATCAAGTCTTATACGGATGAGGTCCAGTGCGATGCCTATGGCTCCACCTGGGCTGTGCTGCGTGCTGCAGAGGAGAATGCCCCCACGCTGATGCTGGATGCCCATGCCGATGAAATCGGCTTCTCCATCCGCTATATTGATGATAACGGCTTTGCCCGTGTGGAGCGAGTGGGCGGCAGCGATGTGGCCATTGCCCGTGGCCGCCGTATCCGCTTTATCGGTACGGATGGTGAGGTGATTGGCATCACCGGCAACACGGCTATTCATTTGCGCGGTGGTGCTGCGGATGAAAAGGCACCCAAGCTCCATGAGCTGTATGTGGATTTCGGCTGCGATTCCCGCGAGGAGGTGGAGGCTCTGGGCCTGCGCGTAGGCTCAGTGGGTGTGTATTGCGATGGCCCGCTCATGCTGAACGATGGGCGCCGCCTGGTGTGCCGCGCGCTGGATGACCGCCTGTGCGGCTTTATTCTGGCAGAAGTGGCCCGCACCCTGGCAGAGAAGGGAATCAAGCCCGCATGGAATGTGGTCTTTGCCAATACCGTGCAGGAGGAAATCGGTTGCGTAGGTGCCGGTATGCTGGCTTTCCGCCTGCAGCCGGATGCCGCTATCTGTCTGGATGTGACTCATGCCACGGATTCCCCCGGGCTGGATAAGGGTCGCTATGGTGATGTGCGCCTGGGGCAGGGCGCCTGCCTGAGTTTCGGCCCGGTTTGCCACCCGAATCTCAATGCCCGCCTGGAGCTGGTGTCCTTTGAGCAGGAAATTCCCATGCAGCGCGAGGTGACCGGCCGCTCCACCGGAACTAATACGGACCAGGTTTACCGATCCCGCAGCGGTGTGCCCGCCACCTGCCTTTCCCTGCCGCTTCGCTATATGCACAGTCCGGTGGAAACGGCAGATATGCGGGATGTGCAGAGTTGTGTTGACCTGCTGGTTTCGTTTGTGAAATCGCTTAAAATTCATGATGATTTCCGGCACAGACTCTGATTTGTGCTCAGTGTCTCCTCTTTCAGCCACTCCCTGCCGGGGTGGCTGATTTTTTTTGTGCGCGAAGTACTATTTTTTGCTTGATTCCTGCGTTCGCCATGATAGACTTGGGAGAGTAAGGCATTTCACCTTTTAATTATCTACAACGTATGAAAAAGATCTTTCTCCCCCTTCTTGCCGCAGTAGGCGTGGCTCTTGGTTTGACTCTGAGCTCCTGTGGTGGCGGCGGTACTGATAAGGGCTACGAGCCCGCCCGCGCTCTTGTTGGTACTTCCATTACGGTGGTCAGCGGTACTCCCAGCTTCAGCATTGATTTTGAGACGGCTAACACGGGTTGGACAGTGGGTTCCTCTTTCACGTCTGGTAGTCGGAAAAGCTTCCCTTGCTACTTTAACCTGACCCGTGATCCCAAGCTGGAGAAGGGTGCCTGGCAATTCTGGGGTTCTGTCGGTTGGGCAGATATTGACATTCTGAAGGATAACAACTTCCTTGCCCTGATTGGTGTGAACCAGGCTGCCTCTTCCTGCGTGCTGGATAAGTTTGAGCTGTTGCTCAACATTCCTGCTGGTGAGCAGCAGGGTGTTTATGCCGGTACCGGGCAGTTGTCGGTTGCCGGCCGGTACTTTATGTACGAAGGTGAGTCTGAGGGTACCAAGCTCAAGCAAGAGGCCCGTGCAATCACTTTTGAGATGACTGGCCTGCTCAAGAAGGAGTATCTTGCTCCCTTTACTGTGGAGGAAGAGCAGGATAAGCCTTTCGATTACTAAAGAGAATTCAGCTTTGTTATCATAAAAAGAGCGGAGCGCATTTGCGCTCCGCTCTTTTATTGGTACGATTGAATGAATCAGCTCAGTAAGCTGGGAAACAGATATATTCTTGCGGCTGGTTACTTGGATACGTTGAAGCGGAATTCGATGACGTCGCCGTCCTGCACCACGTATTCCTTGCCTTCGATGCGCAGCTTGGCCTGCTCCTTTGCCTTGGCCAGGGAACCGCAGGCAACCAGATCCTCGTAGGAAACCACCTGGGCTGCAATGAAGCCGCGTTCAAAATCGGTGTGGATGACACCGGCGGCACGGGGGGCCTTATCGCCGGCGTGGATGGTCCAGGCGCGGGTTTCCTTCACGCCGGTGGTGATGTAAGTGCGCAGGCCGAGCAGGTGGTACACGGCGCGGATAAGGTCGCTCACGCCGGAGTCCTCCACGCCGATGTCGTTGAGATATTCGCGAGCCTCGGCGGGGTCGAGCTCGGAAAGTTCCTCTTCAATGCGGGCGGAAATAACCACGGCCTCGGCGTTGTGGTGCTCTGCCACGTACTTACGCACGGCGGAAACGTAGGGGTGGGCATCCGGGTTCTTCACGGCGTCTGCCAGTTCCTCTTCGCTTACATTGCAGGCGAAAATGCTCTTCTTGTCGGAAAGCAGGAAGAACGTGCGCAGCAGGCGGCGTTCTTCTTCGCTCAGCTCCAGGGTGATGGCGGGGTTGCCGGCATCCAGGTGCGGCAGGAGCTTCTCGATGAGCTCCACCTCTGCCTTGGCTTCCTTATCGCCGCCTCGGGCCTTCTTGATGCGGCTTTCCTTGCGCTTTTCCATGGCGGCAAGGTCGGCCAGGATGAGCTCGGCATTGATGATTTCGATATCGCGCACGGGGTCGACAGACCCGAGTTCGTGGATGATGTCGTCATTCTCAAAGCAGCGGACAACCTGCACGATGGCGTCTGTCTCGCGGATGTTGGAAAGGAACTTGTTGCCCAGGCCTGCGCCTTCTGCGGCGCCTTTCACCAGGCCGGCGATATCGACGAATTCGATGGCGGTGGGCACGATGCGCTCGCACTTGCTGATTTCGGCCAGCACGGCCAGACGCTCATCCGGCACTTCCACCATGCCCACGTTGGGGTCGATGGTGCAGAACGGATAATTAGCTGCCTCTGCCTTGCGGGAGCGGGTGACAGCGTTGAAAAGGGTGGATTTACCTACGTTCGGGAGACCTACAATACCTGCCTGTAACATAACAGCGGTATTCTACACTAAATGGCAGAGCATTAAAAGCCTAATCTGCGCCATGGGTCAGAATGCGGAGCATTTCTGCCACCTGGGTGCAGCGGCGGAGCTGGTATTCCTGCTCAGGTGTGAAATCCGGGTAGCAGAAGGCCAGGTATTTTTTCATGCGGTTGCAGTGTCCCTTCTCTGTTCTCTTGTGCAGCAGGACTCGGCCTGTTTCCTCTGCCAGGATGCAGTAGTATTCTGCCATTTCCTCCCGGGTAGGGGCCGGGCCGCCTCTCAGCTGGCGGAACAGGTAAGGATTGCGCACTGCACCGCGCCCCAGCATGAGGCCGGCGGCACCTGTGGCAGCCAGGCACTCTGTGGCATGTTCCGGGGTGTTCAGATCCCCGTTGGCCAGCACCGGGCAGGGCAGGGTGGATACCGCGGTGCTTGCATAGCTGAAATCCGGGGCTCCGCCATAGAGCTGGCGGCGGGTGCGGGCATGAATACCCACTTCATCCGGCCCGGCGGCTGCCAGGCAGCTCAGGATATCCGGAAACTCGTTTTCCGCATGTTCCCAGCCCAGCCGGCACTTGACGCTGAATTGCCCGGCAGGTACACAGGCGCGCAGCTCCTGCATGATGTGAAGAAAACGCGGGATATCCCGCAGCAGCCCTGCTCCGGCACCGTGGCGGTTTACCAGTGGGGAGGGGCAGCCGGCGTTCAGGTTGATGCCTGCCACCCCTGGCCGCTTCAGCAGCATCTCAGCATCCCGCACCAGGGCAGGGGCATCACTGCCAGCCAGCTGGGCCAGCACGGGAACCCCGGTCTCGTTTTCGTCTATGCAGCGTAAATTATGCTCTGCCAGAGCGCAGGTGGTGGCGGTGCTCCGGAAATATGCCGTGATGAAGGCATCCGGCAGGGAGTGAATGCGCTGCAGCGTTCGCATGAATGCCAGGTCTGTAACATCCTGCATGGGGGCCAGGATTAATTTCATGCGCTTATGCTAACATGATATACACCGGGAGGCAAGGGAATCATGTGTCTATTCGATGCTAAAATCACATGTGTCCCAAAGATTGCTGCGCCAAATGGGAGTTTGTCGGGCAGCTGGCTCGCGTCAGCGAGCGGAACTTAGAGCCCGTGAAACGGGCGACATAACAATAGCGAGTGGTGCAGCGGCGTCAGCCGCGAAACCACTCGTTTTAGCGTAAAAAGTTATTAGAACCCGTGAAACGGGTGACAGAAACGCGTGGCTTAAAAATCGTGTCAGGACGAACAAATAGCTATTCTTTCACAGAGAATTTATATTGAAATTAAGGCGCATATGTAGCAACCCTCTCTGTCACCCGTTCCACGGGTTCCTATTCCTTATTTTTTTTCTTTACGAGGGGTTCCGCGCACCATGCTGACGCACGGTGCGCTCCACCGCCTCGCTATTGATAGGCCGCCCGTTTCACGGGCTTTTGAATTCCGCTCGCTTGCGCGAGCCATCAGCCCCACAAATCGCCATCTTTAGCGGATAAAGAGAGAGCAGGCTCCAAGACGGTGTTGATTATGCAGTCAATTGTGAAATCTTTGGGTCACATGTGTGCTAAAATAGGGTGCCTTAGTGGAATGAGCTTGACAAAACGGCGTTATGCGTGCATAAATGCTCAGAAGTCCACTGCTCCCGTAATACCGGAGGGTGGAATAGTATTCAATCAGTCGTCATATGAATAAGCTCTTTCTCATATCTGCTGCCGCTGCGCTTGTGGTGACCTCATGTGTGAATTCCCCCAATGACCTGGCCCAGATGGCAACAGGGTATGCATTTGCCCGCCCGAGGATTAAGGTGGATGTGATTGATACGGTGAGTACCGGGCAGTGGGATGTGCCGGCTGGTCTGGATGGCCCCCGCCGCATCGTGATTGATACAGAATTGCAGCAGGCTCATTACTACATAGCGGGCCGCCGCGTGGGGTGGAGCACAATTTCCTCTGGCAAGGCTGGCAAGGACACCCCTAAAGGCGTGTTCCCCATTATTGCAAAGGATGAGGATCATATCTCCTCCACCTATGGCAGTGTGGTGGATGCTGATGGAAACACGCTCATTGCCAACTACACGAAGGGTGAGCCGATGCCGCCCGGTGGTATTTACAAGGGCGCCCCGATGACTCATGGTATGCAGCTGACCTGGGGCGGTATCTGGATGCATGAAGGCCTGGTGACCTCTGCCCCGGAAAGCCACGGGTGCATCCGCCTGCCCAAGCGCATGGCTAAGATATTCTTCGATAACACGCCGGTGGGTACACCGGTGGAGATTAAGTGACTCGGTTATGAACATAAAGCAATTATCTTTCCTTATTCTGTGCGGGGCTGCATGTCTCGTGTCGTGCACCAGTCAGTCGCACCCGGCCTTGGTTGCAGAAACTCCGGAGCTGAGTGCCTATGAGAAGTTTGTGTTTCGCAGTGCGGATTACCCCACGGTGATGGAGGTGTATCTGGATGATGCATTGCTGGAACGCGCAGATAAGAAATGCCCGATTGTCATATGCCTGGAGCAGCAGCGCGGCCGCCTTTATGTGGATAATCAGGTGGCGGCAGACTGGCCTGTTTCCACCGGGGCGGATACGCATCCTACACCCACGGGGGCATATCGCGTGCGATTCAAGGAAAAGGAGCATTCCTCTAATCGCTACGGCAGGATGTATAATGCTGCAGGTAAGTGTATTGATAATAATGCAGATGCTTTCACGCAGCCGGTTCCGGAGGGCGGGCGCTTTGAGGGGTCTCCCATGCCGAACTGGATGCGCCTGACTGCAGATGGCGTGGGTATGCACACGGGTAAGGTAGTGGCAGGTAAGCGTTTGTCGCATGGCTGCATACGCCTGCCGCATGTGGTATCCACGATGCTGTTCGATATTGTGGAGTACGGCACGCCGGTCATCATCTCGGAGGAGGTGGAATCTAATTACCCCGTGGCCTATATTATGGCTCATCGTGAGATTGAAGCTGCTGAGGACAGAGCGGCGCAGGCTGCTTCCACGGCAGGGCCGGAAGGAGAGCTCTGATTTATCTTTCACCCGCCGGAAATGGCGGGTTTTTTTGTATCTGCTTGACCCGCTGCACTGCCGGGTGTAAAGTAGGGGCATGCTGAACAGAGAATTGCTTGAGCGCTGCAGCAATGCAGCTGGTGTATCCGGCTTTGAGGATGAGGTGCGTGCTATCATCCGGGAGGAACTGCGGGATTGCTGCGATATCACGGAAACGGTAGCCGGTAACATTGTCTGCCAGATGAAGGGCAGCGGGGATGGCCCTGTGGTGGCCCTGCTGGCGCATATGGATGAAATCGGCTTCATGGTTCAGGGTATTACGCCGGATGGTTTTCTGTTGATTGTGCCGCTGGGTGGCTGGTGGAACCACACGCTGCCCAGCCAGCGGGTGCTGGTGCACACGCGCGATGGCCGCCGCATTCCCGGGCAGATTGGCACGCGCCCGCCGCACCTGCTGCCGGAATCTCAGCGCAACCAGGTGATGGGTAATGATTCGCTGTTCATTGATATCGGCGCTTCCAGTGCAGACGAGGTGGCGGCCTGCGGTATCCGCATCGGCTGCGCGGTGACCCCGGATGTGGAGCTGCAGCCGCTGGAGATTCCCCACCGCTGGATGGGCAAGGCATTTGATAACCGCGCCGGCGTGTATTGCATGATTGAGGTGATGCGCCGCCTGGCCGGTGAGGAGCTGGATTGCACGCTGCAGGCTATCGGCACGGTGCAGGAGGAGGTGGGCACCCGCGGTGCCCGCGCGCTGGAGCAGACTCCGGATTTAGCCATTGTGCTCGAAGGGCCGCCTGCGGATGATACCCATGGCCAGAGCGGTATCTGCCGCCAGGGTGTGCTGGGTAAGGGGGTGCAGGTGCGCTTGTTTGACCCCACCAACATCACGCCCCCGGCGCTGGCAGATACGGTGCTGGAACTGGCAGAGAAGGAGGAGATTGCCTGCCAGCCCACGGTGCGCCGCACGGGTGGCACAGATGCCGCTGCCGCTTACCCGCACTGGTTCGGCTGCCCGGCTATCGTGTTCGGTGTGCCGGTGCGTTACATCCACTCGCACAATGGCATACTGGATGACCGTGACCTGGAATCCTGCATTGAACTGACCTGCGCGCTGGTGCGCAGCGTGAGCAAATGAGCACTGCCCGCAGAGCTGTGTGGGTGGACTGTGCCCGCGCGCTGGCTATGTTTTTCATTGTCTGGCTGCATGCGAATGCCGCGCCGGGCTGGGTAGGCAAGGTGGTGGGCGGCGCAATAGCGTTGTTCTTCCTGCTGGCTGGGTATTTTCTGCCGTCATCTGCCGGCAGGGTGGTGGAGCGCACTGGCCGCCTGGCGCTTGCCTGGGGGCTCTGGTCGCTGATGAGTGTACTCTTTCTGCTGGTGGTGAAACCGTATGTGGACATTACCTGGCAGCGGGTGGTGGGCTGGGGTGTGGCGGCATATAATACGCCCCTGTGGTTCCTGAAGACGCTGATAGCCTACCAGCTGGTGCTTGCCGGGCTCATGGCGCTGCGTCTGCTGCCTCGCTATGCCTGGGTGGCGGTGGTGTTTCTGGCGCTGTGCAGCTATACCACAGCGCCATCCCAGCACCTGAGTGTGCGGTTTGATTATCTGTGGATTTTCCTGCTCGGTTTTGCTGCAAAGCAGGCGCCTCTGGAGCTTGTGCGGGGGTATATGGTGCAGAATAAGTGGATTCTGCTGCTGGTGATTGTGGGGGTGTTTGCCCAGCCGGAGTGCCTGGAGGAATATGCGGAGGAGTTCGATGTTTCCTGGAGGCATTGCAATCTGCCGCTGAAGAGTCTGGCGTTCATGACCTCTTTTCTGCTGGCGGGTGTGCTGCTGGATGAATACCTGCCGCGGGTAGCGGATTTGTTTGCCCGGTGCGGGCAGTGGATGCTCTTCATCTATGCCGGGCATATCTATCTGCTTTCTCCTCTGTATCAACACAAAGGGCTGAGCTTGTGCTGGAATGTGTGGGTGCCGCTGGTGGTGCTGCCGGTGATGGTGGTGCTGGGTTGGCTTCTCTCGCGCTGCTTTCCGCGTGCCATGGCATGCCTGCTGGCGCAGCGCTGGAGGTGAAAGCGATTGACCTGTGCCTTAAAACAGGGTATTATATCCCCGCATGTACGAGAATCTCTATTCCCTCATACAACAGTGTGGCACGATTGGTGTCACGTCTCATTTCCGCCCGGATGGCGATGCCATTGGCTCCACCCTGGGGCTCGGCCTTGCCTTGCAGGCCATGGGCAAGAAGGTTTATATGTGGAACGAGGACGGTGTGCCCGCCCGCTATGCGTTCCTGGAGGGGGCAGAGCAGATTGTGCCCGTGCCGGAGGAGATTCCCGCTGACCTGGAGATGCTGATTTGTGTGGATACGGGCGATTGGAAACGCCTGGGCGACCGCACGCAGAAGCTTTTTGCTGATTTTCCGCAGATTGTCAATATTGACCACCACGGTACCAACAGCCGCTATGGGCATGTGCATGTGATTGAACCGGAGACGGCTGCGTGTGCCTATGTGCTGTTCAATGTGCTGAAGTCCTGGGGAGTGCAGCTTACTAAAGCCATGGCTGATGCGCTTTATGTGGGCATCAGCACGGATACGGGGTCGTTCCAGTATGGCAGCACCACCCCGGAGGTGATGCACGCTGCCGGTGAACTGCTGGCTGCCGGGGTGGATGTGGCGGATGTGAACCGCCGCGTTTATCAGGAGATTCCCTATTCCTCCCTGCTGATGCAGCGTGAGGTGCTGAACCACATGGTGGTGGAGTGTGAGGGGATGCTGGCTCACTATTCCATGCCCGCAGGCCGCAAGGCGGAGCTGGGTGTGGGGCTGGAGGATACCAAGGACCTGGTGGATGTGGTGCGCGTGCTCCAGGGGGTGCGCGTGGCGGTGATTATCGAGGATTTGGAGGATGGCCGCATCCGCATGTCTCTGCGCAGCAAGGACCCGTCCGTCAGCGTGGCGGCCATTGCTGCTCAGTTCGGCGGTGGTGGGCATGCCATGGCTTCTGGTATCCGCATGGCCGGACAGCTGGAGGATTGCCGCGAACGCGTGCTGAACGCTATCAGAAAGGAGCTGAGCCATGAGTGATGAAGCGCCGAGTGGAGTGCTGCTGGTGGATAAGGACCCCGGCTTCACCTCGCACAATGCCGTGGCGCTGTGCCGCCGTATTCTGCAGACCAAGAAGGTGGGGCACTGCGGCACGCTGGACCCCATGGCCACGGGCATGCTGATTGTGGTGATTGGCAAGGCCACGAAGATGCAGGATTTGCTCATGTGCGAGGATAAGGTGTACACCGCCACGATGAAGCTGGGGGTGGAGACCAACAGCCAGGATGCCGATGGCGAGGTGGTGGCGGAAAAGCCGACCGATGCGCTGACGGAGGATGCCATTCGCGCGGCATTTGAGCATTTTTCCGGCGAGTTTGACCAGGTTCCGCCCATGTATTCGGCGGTCAAGATTAACGGCGTTCCCTGCTACAAGCTGGCCCGCAAGGGTAAGGAGGTGGAGCGCAAGGCCCGCCACGTGGCGGTGCTGGATTATGAGATTACCCGCATTGACCTGGTTGCCGCTGAGGTGGATTTCCGCGTGCATTGCACCAAGGGCTTCTATGTGCGCACCTATGCGCATGATATTGGCCAGTTCCTGGGCTGCGGCGCGCATCTGACGGCGCTGCGCCGCATCCGCAGCGGGCATTTTGATATTGCAGAGGCGGTGGATGTGCCCACGCTGAAGGCGGCATCCCGCGATGAATTGCTGGCGCGCCTGCTGCCGGTGGAAAAGGTGCTGGCCGACCGGGCCTGAGGAGGATGTTGATTCTGCATTCCATGGATGAGCTTGCAGCCCTGCACCAGCCGGTGCACTGGGCCATGGGCTTTTTCGATGGCGTGCACCGCGGGCACCAGCAGGTGATTGCCTCGGCCGATACGCCGGGAAGCCTGCGCGGCGTGCTTACTTTTGCTGCACATCCGCTGGCGGTGCTGGCCCCGCAGAAGCAGCCGAAACTGATTACCCCGGAAACGGAGCAGAAGCGTGCTCTGCTGGCTGCAGCCGGTGTGCAGGTGCTGCTGGAGCTGCCTTTTACGGCGGAGCTGGCCGCCATGGAGCCGCGCGCCTTTCTGGATGCGCTGCGGGCTGCGTGCCCGTTGGCAGGTATTTCCGTGGGGCGTAACTGGCATTTCGGCAAGGGCGGTGTGGGCAATGCCGCCTTTGTGGAGCTGTATGCCGCGGAGCACGAGCTGCGTGCCTGTGTGCAGGATATGGCGGAGCACGAGGGAGAGCGCATTTGCTCCACCCGCATCCGCGAGGTGCTGGCGGCGGGGAACCTGCCGCTGGCTCAGGCTATGCTGGGGCATCCCTTCAGCATTGCCGGCGAGGTGGAGCAGGGGCAGAAGCTGGCCCGCCGCCTTGGCTTCCCCACGGCGAATATGCGCGTGCATCCGCAGGCAGTGCTGCCGCCTGCCGGTGTGTATGAGGTGCAGACTCTGGTGGACGGCGTGCTGTGCCGCGGTATTGCGAACCTGGGCATCCGGCCTACTATTGATGAGGCGCATAAAGTGGTGCGCTTGGAAACCCACCTGCTGGATTGGCAGGGGAATTTATATGGGCGCAGAATGCAGATGGAATTACTGCGATTTCTGCGCCCGGAAAAGAAGTTCGGCTCTGTGGATGAACTTCGCGCTCAGATTGAGGCGGATGTTCAGATGCTGTGATTCACGGCAAATTGCTCACCCAGCTTGTGGGAGGTGGCAATGGCGTTGGCAATGTAGCTGAGACCATTCTCCACGGCCTGTTCCAGCGGCTGGCCTTTGGCAAGGAAGGCGGTGATGGCGCTGGAAAGCGTGCAGCCGGTGCCGTGGGTGGAGATGCCTTCGGTGCGGGGGTGGCTCCAGCGCAGGGTGGGTTTGCCGGGCTGAACCAGAATATCGGTGCAGGTGCTGCCGCCCACATGCCCGCCCTTGGCCAGGATGGCGCAGTTGTAGCGGGCGCAAAGCTTGTCGGCGGCGGCCTCCAGCTCCTCCACGGTGGTGATGGGTGCGGTGCCGGCCAGCTTGGCAAGTTCATCGCCATTCGGCGTGAGCAGCGTGGTGCGGGGGATGAGCACTTCCTCGTACACGGATATGGCTTCCTGCAGGATGAGGGCCTCGCC
Source organism: Akkermansia sp. (assembly GCA_017546445.1). Taxonomy (GTDB): domain Bacteria; phylum Verrucomicrobiota; class Verrucomicrobiia; order Verrucomicrobiales; family Akkermansiaceae; genus Akkermansia. Next base: position 32,111 of record JAFYWX010000038.1, read on the forward strand.
GGCGGTGGCAATCATGACCGGATCCACCACGATGGGGCCGGTGAAGCCCTCCAGTGCGGCTACGGTGGCGCGCACAATCTCCGGGGAGTAGAGCATGCCGGTTTTCACGGCCTTCACCGGGAAACTGCGCAGGCAGATGCTGACCTGTTCTGCCACGAAGGCGGGCTCCATGGCCACGATGCCTTCCACCAGTCCGGGAACTTCGCTCACCACGCAGGTGACGGCGGTGAGGGGGTAGCACCCCAGGGCAAAGCCGGTCTTGAGGTCGGCCTGCAGGCCGGCGCCGGCGGAGCAGTCGGACCCGGCAATGCTGATGTAGACGGGTGTTTCCATGGTTCAGCTGAAGGCTTTTTCGAGGGCGGCTGCGGCCTGGAGCAGGCGGGTCTCCTGGAAATGCGGGGCCAGGAGCTGGATGCCGACCGGGTGGGCACCTGCCTCCACGGGGCAGGGGATGGAGATGCCGGGCAGGCCGGACAGGTTGGCCGGAATGGTGTAGATATCTGCCAGGTAGGTCTGCAGCGGGGTCATGCTGTCATCATTCAGCTTCGGGGCGCTGGTGGGGGCCACTGGGCCAAGGATGAGGTCCACCTGCTCGAAAGCGGAGGCGAAGTCGCTGGCCACGAGGGAGCGCACCTTCTGTGCCTTGGCATAGTAGGCATCATAGAAACCGCTGGAGAGCACATAGGTGCCCAGGATGATGCGGCGCTTCACCTCAGAGCCGAACCCGGTCTCGCGGGTCTTGCTGTACAAATCGTCCAGCCCGTTGGTGCCGGCGGCGCGGTAGCCATAGCGGATGCCGTCGAAGCGGGAAAGGTTGGAGGAGGCCTCAGCACAGGCGATGATGTAGTAGGCTGCTACCACAGCCTCGGCATGCGGCAGGGAAATTTCCACAATCTCTGCGCCGAGGTCGGTGAGCTTCTGCACGGCCTGCTGCAGGGCTGCTGCCACGGCGGGGCTGTTGCCGCTGGAGAGGTATTCCTTGGGCAGGCCGATGCGCATACCCTTGATTTCCTTGCCAAGCCCGGCGGTGAAGTCCTCCGTGGCTACGGTGGAAGAGGTGGAGTCCTTGGCATCGTGCCCGCAGATGGCGTTCAGGATGGTGGCGGCGTCCTCCACATTCTGGGTGATGGGGCCAATCTGGTCCAGAGAGGAAGCGAAGGCTACCAGACCATAGCGGGAAACGCGGCCATACGTGGGCTTGATGCCGACCACGCCGCAGTGCGAGGCGGGCTGGCGGATGGAACCGCCGGTATCTGACCCCAGGGCGGCGATGGCCATGCCACCGGCTACGGCGGCGGCGGAACCACTGGAGGAGCCTCCGGGCACATGACCGGGGGCTGCGGGGTTCTGCGTCTCACCGAATGCGGAGTTCTGGCCATAGGAGCCCATGGCGAATTCATCCATGTTCGTGCGGCCGAAGGGGATGGCGCCGGCGGCGGTCAGTTTTGTGACGGCGGTGGCATCATACGGAGAGACGAAGTTCTCCAGCATGCGGGAGGCGCAGCGGGTGGGCTGCCCCAGCATGGCGATGTTGTCCTTCACGGCGATGGGAATGCCGCCGAGCGGCTTGCTGAGGTCTGCCTTGGCGGCAGCGGCCAGTGCGGCCTCGGTGTCCCAGGAAAGGTAAGCATTGATGGCGGGGTTGCGTTCCTCCATGGAGCGGGCGATTTCCTGCACCAGTTCGGTGGGGGAGATAGCGCCGCCGGTGAGCTGCTTGCGCCAGTGTGAAATGGTTCCGTTGAGCATATGCGGAAAAGGTAAAGGGTTTAGTGTGCGGATTCTACAACCTTGGGTACGCGGAATTGTCCGTCTTCCTGGGCGGGAGCGTTGCTCAGGGCTGCTTCGTTGCTCAGGCTGGTGCCGGGGGTGTCCTCGCGCAGGGCGTCAAAGACGGGAAGCGGGTGGTACATGGGCTCCACGCCGGTGGTGTCCCACTGATCCAGCTGGGCCACATAGGCCAGCACCTGGTTCAGGTCTTCGGAAAAACGGGTGGTCTCCTCCTCGGTGAGTTCCAGCTTGGCTAAGCGGGCGATGTAGGCGACATCGATGAGATTGTTCTGTGCCATGGTTGTGTATCAGTGGTGTGAAAGCAGGTAGATGATGAGGCTGTACAGCCCCCAGATGGAGACTGCCAGGAAAACGAGAATGGCAATGTTCTCCTTCAGTATGTTGCGGTTCTGCGGTGCTGCCCCGGTTATGCTGACGTGGTTCCGTCTCTGCCCGCGGCGCCGGGCAATCAGCTCATCATTTGGTCCGAGCGTGTTGGCAGGGTAACGTCGGGCGTGGTCCTGCCGCGGGTGTGCTGCACCGTTGCTGCGCATATACCGGCGCTGTTCCAGCTCGCGCAGGCGATCAAAGGAATGGTGGGAATGAGACATTGTCAGATCAGAGAGATAAGTGTGTATACTCCCCACGTGATGAGAAGTAGTATGAAGAGGGGCAGGTGGAAGAAGAAGCCTTGTGATGCCTTGCTGCGCAGGGTGTCCCAGTCGATTCCACGCCGCTCGTCTATTCCGGGCTTGTAGCGGAATATTTCTGTGTGCCGGTAGCGGCCCGGCACAGAGTACGCTTCCTCGAAATCGTTGATGGCGCGGTCCAGCTTGGGGATGGCTTCGTTCAACCGCTCATGGAAGGTCTCCGGACTCCATGTCTGGGGGCGCATGCTCGACAATATCTGGAGGTGGCGTTTCAGACATTCGTTTATCTGCGCTATCTCTGCCTGTTCCCGATCCATGGATTCGAGCTCTCTCTCCAGACGCCGAACGGCATTGTGCAATTTCATGCCAATCTCGTTCAGGCTTTCATTGAACAAGGTTTTCCTTTCGGTGCTTTCCTCCAGCTCTCTGCGTTGTGCCTCATAGTATTCCGCCTGCTGCCTTGCCTGCTCCACTTGCTGCCGCATTTGCTCAGGCGAATGCATGTCCCCCTCGCTTGCTCGCGGGGATAACTCCATCTGGCGGTATGGTGTAGCCTGTCTCATGTGTTGCGGCATAGGCTGGTTGTTTCGGGGAAATTAAGAGTTTCGCGGATGTTTGTCAAGTTTATAGGTGAAACTGTTACGATACGATGAACGGCAGAGTCGCCGGGCGTCTCTGCCGTTGTTTTATACGGGCGACGGGAATCGAACCCGTGTCTCATGCTTGGGAAGCACGCGTCCTACCATTGAACGACGCCCGCGTATGAAGCGGGCAGATTCTAGCGCGAGAATGGGGCTCTGTCAAGTTTAAATAAAAAAAATGTATGTATGTTGAAAATTCTGCTTGATATGCGTGTGGGGATGTGTTACCTTACAGCCGAGTTTGCGGGTATAGCTTAATGGCAAAGCTCCAGCCTTCCAAGCTGATCATGCGGGTTCGATTCCCGCTACCCGCTTACCCTGTAACAAAAGGGTGATGCGCGTATGAAAAAGGTACTTTCCATGATTCTGCTTGCTGGCGTGTTGGCCGGTCCGGTCTACTCGGCAGATGTGAATGTCTCCAGTCTGGCTGCAATGGCTCAGAAGAACTCTGGAGTGTCTATTGATAAGCTCAGCCTGGCTGTGTATGATGCAGTTAAGGCTCAGCCGGATAAGGCTGCTGATATTTTCCGCAGTGTGATGTCTCAGCGTTCCAGTTGGAATGTGACCGAGACGTATGCAGTGCTTCGCTCTGTTCTGCTTGCGTCCCCGTCTCTGGAGGCTTCCTTTGTGGAGGGTATCGCATCTTACCAGGGTGGTTCCTATGACGCTTCTGTAGTTACTTCCAGTGGTTATCAGCTGGTGACAGCTCTGTTCACCATGTCTCAGACTCAGTCTGTGGCTGCTGCTGTAGCTCAGGGTGTTGTTGGTAGCGCTGTTTCCGGTCGTGCTTCTGCTGGTAATGGTGTCTCTCAGTCTGCCCTTGAGGCGTATGTGCCTGAGGCTCCCGTTGCTCCTGAGTACTCGGTAACCCCGACTCCGCCTCCCACATCTGCAAATAACTAAGGTGTTTGCAGTGTGTAATTGAAGATTGTATGAAGTCTTACTTTTATAAATCGCTTCTGCTTTCCTGTGTGTTTGCAGCAAGCGCAGGTGCTATATCTCTGTATGATATGGCTCCCTCTGTGGGGTTGCCGGTGTCTCATGCGGTTAAATATAACGCGTATGGGCGCCTGGGCTATGACTCTAACGTGGGGTCGGATACACATGCGGAGGGTCGCTCATCGCTTTATGTTAATGGTGGGTTCGGAGCATCGTATGCTGATTACGAGTCGGTTGATAAGATTTCATACAGTATCAACATAGGAGCTACCCGTTATCTGCAATCTGCCTCTTCGGATGATAAGAGGATGTTTGCGGACTGCGGTCTCAGAGCCAGTCTGGTGCATGCATTCACTGCCCGCTCGACCTACACTGGTAGTCTTCACGTTTCCTATAGTCCGGAGCCTGATTACGCAAACGGTATTTCGGCGGCTAGTCGACAGGGTGATTGCCTGAACTGGTCTTTCAGTAACGCGTATAATCATTCCATTGACAGCCGTCTGTCCTGGAATGTAAGTGCCGGTTACAGTGGTAACACGTATAGCGAGTCTCAATATCAGGATGATGACCGGCAGTATTTGAATACCGGCATCGGTGCGCGGTACCGCTCATCTGAGTTACTGAGCTACAATGCGAATTTTTCGTATCGCTACGATATTCGTCAGACTGGTTATAATTCCAATAACCTGACGCTGACTTTAGGATTTAACCGTTCGCTTGACCCGGTTTCCAGCTGTCATGGTAGTATTGGTTTGCAGACCAAATATATCTCAGGTAAGTCACTTTTGACCCCGAATCTGAATCTGGGGTATAACCGGAAGGTGGCCGAAGGTCTGAACATGAATGCATACCTGACGCTTTCCAATGAGAACGTTGATACGTATCGCGGGGCGGGGCAGAACTATCTTTCTGACGTAACCTGGCGTGTCGGGGTGAGCTGCAGTTATGTGCTGTCTCCGGATGTATCGTTTTCCTTTGGTATGACGGTGATGCGCAGGCAGTACTCAGAGGGTACCGGGCGTTTGGAGGATGAAGTGAATACGACAATCAACCCGTCGCTTGGTTTCACATATCGGTTCTCGGATGACCTTGTGGGCAATATCAACTACCAGTACACGTGGTATGATACTGACCGGAAGGGGGCAGAAGGGTATACTCGTCACAACATTTCAACTGGCTTGACATACAATTTTTAACTCATACCTGTTAAGCAGGAGGTGATGTAGGAACATCTCCTCCTGCTTTTTTACATCTTCGCTAAGCTATATATGGAAAAGGAAGCTAATTCTTCAATACAGTCAGAGGCAATCTTGCATGCGCAGGACTACATGCAGGTGTTGCGCAGTCGTTGGAAGACAATTCTGCTTGTCTTCTTGCTTGTGTTTGTAAGTAGTGCCGTCATCACCAAGATGATGACGCCTAAGTACATGAGCGGTATGTCCTTTGAAATTAAGCAGCCGCGAGACTTGATTAATGTGGCAGTGGGTGGCGAAGGTAATCCGATTGCTGCAATGGGGGATAGCGCTGCTTACATGCAGACCCAGTTCGAAATTCTGGTATCTCAGCAGAATTTGATTGCAGTGGCAAACAAGCTTGACCTTCCGAATGAGTGGCAGGTGGATGAGACCACCGCTTCCGGTATTCTGATGGGGATGATTCGAGTGATGCCCCGTAAGAACACCAACCTGGTTGACATTACCGTTACCTCGAATGACCCCCGTGTTTCGCAACAGGTGTGCCAGGCTGTAGTGGATTGCTATAAGGAGCTTCGTGAGGAAAAGGAAAATGCCGTTATCAACGAGGCTATTAACAAGCGCTACGAGGTGCTGCGTTCGCGCCAGGATGAACTGGAGCGCAAGGCTGATGTAGTGCGCCAGTATATTCGCTCTGGTAAATATATTCAGGGTATGTGGAATGATAATGGGCATGGGGTGCCTATTTCGACTGGTGCAGAGGAACAGTCCCTTCAGCAGCTGAATAATTCCAAGCTCGCCATGGAGACAGAGATTGCCCAGATGACGGTGCATATTGGTAAGCTGCAGGATTTGAAGGATGCCGAGCTGCTGAGCTATGTAACCCGCACGGGCTTGCTGACTGCAGAGTCATACTGCTCTGCGAAGGTGCGTGAGCTCAACAACCGTTACACGGAAGAGGAAACAAACCGTGCTCAGATGCTTCTGAGTGGTTACGGTGCCCGCCACCCCAATGTGGTTCGCCTTGATGAGCAGCACAAGACCACGCGTGACCAGCTGTATGCAGAATTGGTCGGTATGCGTGATGCCATGGTGGACCAGCTTGACGTGAAGAAGTCTGAATTGAAGGACGTGGAGAGCCGCTATGCCCAGGCTCGCGATAATCTGCGTGATAAGACTCTTGAAGACCAGAAGGTGAAGAATGCCTTGCAGGAATATGCAGCTGAAAAGGCCCGTTACGATAAGCTTGAGAACGACTACATTGCAGATAAGATGCGTCTGATGGCTCCTCGTACCAGCCTGGAGGTATACAGCCGCCCCGGTCTGCCCGGCGCTCCCAGCAGCCCCAATTATCGACTGAACCTTATTGTGGGTGCTGTGATTGGCCTGCTGGCCGGTATCGTGGTAGCCTTCATTGGTAACTACTTTGATACGTCCATTAAGACTCTTGAGGACGCAGAGCGTAGCCTGGGTCTGCCGGTGCTGGGTGTGATTCCCCAGGATGCAGGTCTGCTGATTATGCAGGGTGGCGATAGCCCGGATGCTGAGGCCTACCGTATTCTGCGAACGAATATCGAGCTTAAGAAAGATTTGTACAAGGCTACGACGATTGTTGTTGTCTCTGCTAACGCAGGTGAAGGTAAGACAACTACGCTGAGTAATCTGGCATTCGTGTTCGCCCAGGCTGGCTACAGTACGCTGATGATGGACGCAGACTTGCGCCGTCCCCGCCTGGCTCGTTACGCAGAGCTCAAGAGTGACGTGGGGCTGTCTTCCTACCTGGCAGAGGGTGTCGACCTGAAGGATGTTGTGTTCCAGACCGGGCATCCCAACCTTTACATGCTGCCCAGCGGTCCGATTCCTGTTGACCCCAGTGGTCTGATTGGTTCCCACCGCATGCAGACGCTTATCTCTGAGGTTTCCAGACGATTCGATATTGTGCTGGTTGACTCTCCGCCTGTGCTGGGTGTGAGCGATGCATCCCTGCTGGTGAGCCGGGCAGATGCCACGTTGCTGGTGCTTCAGCCTCGTAAGATGCCGATTAAGGCTCTGCAGCGTGCAAAGACCCTGGTTCAGAACGCAGGTGGCCAGATTATGGGCCTCGTGATGAATAATGTGGATATCAGCGGTGATACGCAGTACCAGTATTACACCACATACTACTCTTACTACAGCAAGGGTGATGTCCGCAAGGAACCCAAGCCTTCTGATCGTAAGTCTTCCGAGAGTCAGGCTGCTGACCGCAAGCCGGAGACGAAGGTGGCTTCCCGTTCTGCTTCTCATTCGAACGATGAACTGTATTAAAAGTAATATATGAAAAATCTGATTATGAAATATTTGATGCTGGCAGTGGTAGGGCTGCTTCTGATGCCGGTGTTCGCCCAGGACGCCGCAACGGAGCCTCGTGCTACAAAGGGTGGTACGGTGACGGTCCAGTTCAAGAATATTCCCAGTGAGGATGTTAACAATGTGAATGGCGATTATCCCGTAAGCCGTGAAGATGGCACCATTTCCATGCCTTACTTGTCTGGGCGTGTGAGCGTGACTGGGCTGACCGCCCGCCAGGTGGAGAATAAACTCCGCTCACTGTACCTTGCTCAGGAGATATACTCTGACCCCATCATTATGGCAAATGTCGGCCCGAAGGGTGAGGCTGCTGTTGACTCCCGCTATGTGCAGGTGGCAGGTTATGTGGCCGGTAAGAAGAATCTGCCGTACCGTGAAGGTATGACCCTGATTCAGGCTCTGATTGAGTGCGGTGATATCACGGACTTCGGCTCTCGTAAGATTCAGGTGACCCGTGGCAAGGTGACTCGTACGTACGATTATTTCAGTGCCCGAGACCGTTCCATCAAGCTGCTGCCGAGCGACTCGATTTACGTGCCTCGCAGACCTGCGTTTGAAGGGCGCCCGGACAAGATTGGTCCGTAATCTCTGAGAAGAAACGACAATAGCTCCGGACTCTGTGCCGGAGCTTATTTTTATTTATATTTCCGGCCGTGCGGGGGCAGTGCAAAAAGAAACTGCTTATATTGAGCATCGGGTATGGGCAGGGGCATCATGCTGCTGCTGCTGCGGTGCAGGAGCATTATGCAGCTCATGGGTGGAGCACCCGCGTGGTAGATGTCTGCGAGCATGCTCAGCCGCGGGCGTTTCGCCTCACTCAGCATTTTTATGATTTCTGTGTTCGCCGTGCTCCCTGGTTGTGGGGGGTCACCTATTCGCTCACGGATACCGCGGATTGGTCACTTCTGGTGAGGAGCCCGTTCTTGCGGAGGGTGCTTGCCTGCCTGCGGGATATACTGCATGAGGAAACTCCGGAGCTGGTAATATGCACGTATCCGCTATTTGCCTACATGCTGGATGAGTTGAAGCGCCGCGGGGAAAGCACGCCTCCTTACGCAGTGTTGGTGACGGATGCCATAGAAATCAGTCGTCCGTGGATGCGTTCCAGGTGCCCGCTGGTGCTGCTGCCGGATGCCTTTTCGTGCAACATGGTGAGGGCACGCTATGGCCTGGGGGAGGATAATGCAGTTGCTGCTGGTTTCCCGGTGCGAGAGGCCTTTGTGCCGTCTGCGGACAGGTTGCCTCCAGGCGCGGACTATTTGCGGATAGTCTACGGTGCTTACCGGCAGACTGGCGGGGTGCTGGCAGATATACGCGGGCTATTGGATACCTTTCCCCAGTTGCGCCTGAGTGTCATTGCGGGGCGCCGCTACCGGATGCTTCAGAGATATTTTGCGGCGTATTGTGAGGCCGGGCGGCTGGAGGTGTTTGCCTCCACTACGCGCATGGCAGAGCTGCTGGCGCAGAGTCATTTTTATGTGGGAAAAGCAGGGGCTGCAACGTTGTTTGAGTGTTATGCTGCTCATGTGCCGGTTCTTGTGAATTTTACTCTGCCGGGGCAGGAGCGCGGGAATCTGGACCTGCTGCTGCAGGATGGCGCAGGCTGTCATGTGGAATCCACAGCTCATTTGATTGCGACGGTGCAGGGCATGCTTCGCAGTGGGGCGCGTGGATGGTTGTTGCTGCATGCTGCGATGCTGCAGGCCGGCCGCTCTGGCAGCGCCGCACGCATTGCCCAGGCTGTGAGACAGAAATACGGAATATGAAGAAGCTGGATACATGTTTGCTGATAGATAACTCAAACTCCCGCACAAAGTTTGCACTGAGCACTGCGGATGGTATTGGTGCGCCCCGTATTCTCCCTACGGAGGAATTAGCTGCACCGGCAATCAGGACTTTGCTTGCTGATTGGTGCTTCGGCCGCGTTTATGCTTGCTCTGTAGTGCCGGCCGCCAGGGAGATTATATCAGATGCTCTGGCTGAATATCCTGTCCGCTGGCTGACTCATGATTCCGTTTCCCTGGTCGATTTTTCTGCGTATCCGGGGGTATCAACCCTGGGGGCTGATCGCATAGCCAATGCTCTGGCGGCTGTTGCTCATGCCCCGTTGCCCCTGGTGGCGGTTGATATGGGCACGGCGACCACCTTCGAGGTGGTGGTGCAGGGCGGGGGTGCCCCAATCTTTGTCGGGGGTATTATAACCCCAGGTTTTAAATCATTTGCGGCGTGCCTGCCTGCAAACACGGCCATGCTGCCTGCTGTGGAGTCCGGCGCCCCGTCTCATTTCATTGGCCGCTCCACCCGTGAGGCTATGTCGGCTGGTGTGGTGGCCGGTTATGCCGGTTTGCTTGATTCTTTGCTGGATGGTATTGAAAATGAACTGGGAGAAAGCGTTTCTGTTGTGTTCACGGGTGGGGATGCTTCTCTGTTCGCACCGCTGATGCGTCATCGTGGTAAATGCGTTGCATCCCTTACGCTTCAAGGTCTTGCGCGCTGGGCCTGCTCGCTCTGAAATGCCTTTTTTCGTTTTTTTGAGCACGCTTTAGTTTTTTTTGTTGCAAGAACGTGTGGAACGCGCTAGAATGATGGCACCTAAAATCTGTCAATTCTTATGTCCGACAATATTGAATCCCAGGTAAAAGAAATCATCGCTGCTCAGCTCAGCGTTGATCCCGAAAAAGTGACCTCCGATGCCAAGTTCATCGAAGATCTCGGTGCAGACTCTCTTGACACCGTAGAGCTCGTGATGGCTTTCGAGGATAAGTTCTCCGTGGAGGTTCCCGACGAAGACGCTGAGAAGCTTAAGTCTGTGGCCGACGTGGTTGCTTACATTGAGGCAAACAAGGCCTGATAGGCCCGGTGACTTTTTCGCTAACGGGCGGTTCCTCCATGCAGGCGGGGCCGCCCTTTGTTTTCCCGATGAACCGGAGCTCCATAGAATATGCGTTGCATCACACCCGGGTGCTCTATGTGCCTGATCGGCGCATCGATTCATTCGGTGATACCCGGTTCAATTTCCGGTTGATAACTGAACCCATGGATGAGGTGGGTGCGTGCCGGGTGCGCAGTGGCTGGGTGGAGGCATGCCGTCCGCGTATTTTGCGCCCTGCGGATTTATGTGGGGTGGAGACAGAAGGATTCAGTGCGGATGCAGCGCGCTTCTTTGAATGGATGGAGGCGCATGGTGCGGGCATGAAGGCCCTGTTTGAATACGGGTTTCGTTTTGGCCGTTCGGATGTGCAGGAAGAGCTGGTGCATGATGCATTTCCGGAGGTGGAAGAGCGGGTGGTGAAGGAAGCCTTGTCTTCTGGAGACCCTTTCAGAGCAGTTGTTGCCGGGGTGGATGATGCCTGGGAGGTGTCTCTGCTTTGCTTTATGATGGAAATGATACAGAATTCTCATGAAATCAATATTTTCGATTTTCGCCGTCGCGGGCTTATTTAGTTTGGTGCTTCCTGCGTATTCGACTGATAATTACTCGCTCTGGCCCCGGCGGCCGGATGAGCTGGAACAGGCGCGCCAGTTGATGCGTGAGCAGAAGGGCGGTGAGGCAGTGCTCTTGCTGCAGCCGTATGTTGCAGATGATGGGATTGCCGGCAGAGAGGCCCGGCAGATTTGCGGGCGGGTGAACGTGCCGCGGTATTTATCCCGCATGCACCCGGGGGCTGTAGTGTACACCGTGCGCAAGGGGGATAACATGGCGCGCATTGCTGCCACGCAGAAATGCCCGCAGGATGTCATCATGATGCTCAACGGCATTGTGAAGCCCTCTGCCTTGCAGGTGGGGCAGAAGCTGGTAGTGGTGCCCATGCGCCTGCGTATGGAAATCCGCCCCCTGCAGCGTGAGGTTTCTGTGTGGGATGGTGAGCAGCTTGTGGCGGATTATCCCCTCCTTGAAATAGACGATATACCGGCAGAACGCCGCAAGACCACTGAAGTGAAGGTGGCTGCCAGGGAAGGGTACCTGGACGGATTGGCTGTGTCGCTGCGTTCTCCTCATTTCCCGGCGTCTGAGCGTGTTCTGGTCTTATCTAACGGAATGTGCCTCGTTGGCGGCCAGAACGGGCATTCCGGCATTCGGCTGCGCATGGCTCAGAAAGACCTGAATGAGCTGGCAATGATGCTGGATAGCGGCAATGAAGTGAAGCTTATATACCCGGAGCGCTGATGCTGCCGTGTATAAAGCTGTGTATGTAGTGAAAAATATGCTTTCCAAGCCGAATCAGGTTTGATACAATACCTGCCTGATACGGAGTCATAAAATAAGAACTCCCCCCCCCCCTGTAACAAACTAACTGAATACATATCATGAACAACGAGTCCACTTGTAAGTCCAAGTCTGAGGGTATAATGATGACCGGGGCCGAGGCCCTTGTCCAGAGCCTAGTGCGCGAGGGGGTGGATGTTGTCTTTGCGTATCCGGGTGGCGCCAGCATGCCTATTCACCAGGCTCTGAGTCATGAGCCCTCCATTCGCACCATTCTGCCGCGTCATGAGCAGGGCGGTGCCTTTGCTGCTGAGGGGTATGGTCGTGTGACTGGCAAGGTTGGTGTCTGTATGTCGACTTCCGGTCCCGGTGCCACTAACCTGATTACCGGTATCGCAGATGCCATGCTGGACTCCATTCCCATGGTTGCCATTACGGCCCAAGTGGGCAGCGGCATGATTGGTACCTCCGCTTTCCAGGAGACGGACGTGTTCGGTATGACTGCTCCCATTGTGAAGCATAGTTACCTGGTAACCCAGCTGGAGGATATTCCCCGTATCGTTCGCGAGGCTTTCCACGTGGCTCGCACGGGGCGTCCCGGTCCCGTGGTGATTGATATTCCCAAGAATTTCCAGGAGGGTAAGTTCGTTCCCGATTTTGATGCCCCCATGGACCTGCCCGGCTACCAGCCGGAGATTGAGCTGAACACCGCTGCTCTGGATGAGGTGTTGCCGCTTATTCTTTCCGCTAAGCGCCCTGCCATTTATGCTGGTGGTGGTATTGTTATTTCTGAGGCTGCCGAGCAGCTGCGCGAGTTCGCAGAGCGTACCCAGATTCCCGTGGCTACCACGCTGATGGGTATCGGTGCCATGCCGGAGGATCATCCCCTCTCCGTGCGCTGGCTGGGTATGCATGGTGCCGTGTATGCCAACAACACCGTAAATGAGGCTGATGTGGTCATTGCCATCGGTGCCCGTTTCGATGACCGCGTCACCGGCGCCGTGCGCACTTTCTGTGAGCATTCCCGTATCATCCACATCGATTATGATGCCGCCGAGCTCAATAAGAACAAGAAGGTGGATTTCGCCATCCGTGCAGATGCCGGCGCCGCTCTTGCTTACCTGAACTCCAGGCTGGAGTCCATGGGCATGGCACCGCGTGAATACGCCGTTTCCAACCGTCCCGAGTGGTTCGGCATCATTGAGGCCTGGAAGAAGCAGTACCCGCTCACCTATGTGAAGAATGAGCGCGAGATTGCTCCCCAGCAGGCTATCGAGGAGCTGTACAACCAGCTGAAGGATGAGGATGCCATCATCTGCACCGGCGTAGGCCAGCACCAGATGTTTGCTGCCCAGTTCTACAAGTTCAAGCAGACCCGCCGCCTTTCCACCTCTGGCGGTCTCGGTTCCATGGGCTATGGCCTGCCCGCCGCCATGGGCGCCCATGTGGCTTACCCGGATAAGCAGGTGGTCAATATCGATGGCGACGGCTCCTTCTTGATGAATGTGCAGGAGCTTGCCACCATCCATGTGGAGAAGATGCCGATTAAGTGCCTCATCCTGGATAACCAGCACCTTGGCATGGTGGTGCAGTGGGAAGACCTGAAGTATGACTCCAACCGCGCTCAGACCTTCCTGGCTGACCCCGCTGATGAGTACGACCGCACCCACCGCACAGAGGAAATTCTCTACCCGAACTTCCCGGTGCTTTGCGCTGGCTTCGGTATCAAGTGCGAGCGCGTGGTAGACCCCGCAGACCTTCCCGGCGCCATTAAGCGCATGCTGGAGTCCAAGGAAGCATACGTGCTGGACGTAATGGTGCCGTACGATGTGCATGTGCTGCCCATGATTCCCGGTGGTATGGGGTATCGTGATGTGCTCCTTGAGCGAATTGCCGGCGATGGCAAGGGCCGCAAGGCCTCGGAGCTCGGCAAGGAGATTCCTTCTGCTCTGTAACCGGAGCCGCATTATAGCCGCGTGCTGGTTTATCCGGCATGCGGCTTTTGTCAGCCCAGTTGAACAACTTGTACCAATATGCCCAATTCTATCGTTAAGAATGTTCTCATAACACTTCTCCTTGTTGTGCTGTGTATTTACATCGGTGCAGAAGTGGCAGAGGATAGAGTAGTTGCCTTGGGGGTTGTCTGTGTTCTGCTTGGTACAGTGTTCATGATTTGGATTGGTAAGCGTGCCTGGGTATTGATTTACCTGGTTCCGCCGGTCATCTCGCTGTTGCCGTTGCCGGATAAGTTGAGCTCTGTGCCAGTTATGTTCCTGGTGTCGGCGCTGGTGCTGGTGTACTGGTGTATCATGTGGGGCATGGGGTATGTGCGTCTCAAGTGGCGGAGCCTGCTGGTATTGGATCTTCTGGTGCTGGTGATGTTTTGCTACATGGTAGCCTCGTATGTACGTAATCCGGTATCTATGGCTATATTCGGTTATGATACCGAGTACATTGGTGGTAAGGAATATGTGTGGTGTATTGTGGCAACTCTGCATTACCTGACAATCAGCAGCATTCCGTGTGATTATGAACAGCTCCGGAAGGTTACTCGCTGGGGTGTTCGTGTGAGCGTGGCTGCCTGTTTGCTGGGTATTCTTCTGGCCTTGGCGGGTGTTCGCGGTTCTACGGATATTACTGAGCTGGCTGATGCTGCGACCGGTACACGCTTTACCATGTTTGTGATGATAGGTACCTATGGTATCTACTGCTTGTACGGGCGTTATCCCATTTTGCAGATTCTGACTTCGCCTGTTGTTTTGTTCGGCTGTGCGCTATCTTTGTTCGGCGTGGTTCTTTCGGGTGCCCGTGAATATATGATGGGTAAATGCTTCCTGATTGCGACGCTGGGTATTATTAAGCGAGAACTCTGGTGCCTGACCATAATGGGGGTGACGTGTTATGGTGCATTGTTATATCTGAGCGCGGAGGGTGTGGTAGAAAAGTTTCCTCACGGTGTGCAGCGCTGTTTTTCGATGCTGCCGGGCGTGGAGATTGACCGAGATATCCGCCAGGGCGCAGAGCACTCCAGTGATTGGCGTGTGGAAATGTGGAAATGGGCTCTGGACCCCCGAACCGGCTATATCCACGATTATGTCTGGGGTGACGGCTTCGGGCAGTCTGTTGCATATTTGCGCCGTGAGACCACCGCCATGATGCGAGGAACGGTTCGTTATGGTGACCAGGACTTCTTCGCCAGCACTGGCACCTGGCACAGTGGTGTTATTACTACGATTCATCGTCTGGGGTATGTGGGGCTTGTGTTGGTTGCTCTGGTTTCCCTGGCTGGTACGGTATTCATGTATCGCGCGGCCTTTGCGTGGTATGGTACGAGTCTGTTCCTGCCATTTATGTTCTACTCCCTGTCGTTTGCAGAAGATGTGCCGATTTATTTCATTTCGGCAGGTGCGTTGCCATACTTCTTCAAAATGTACCTGGCTCTTTCCTTCATCAAGCTTTTTTATTGCGTAGGCCGGGAGCACGGGCGTATTGCACCTTGGTTAATGCCGCAGCGTTATGTGCCTCTGGTTATTCGGGAGCACGAATCACGCGCTTGATAGCGCGCTGAAACCGGGCAACAGAAAAGCCGCAGAGTTCGACCTCTCTGCGGCTTTTCTGTAATTAGCGTGCGGCTTCTTGCGAAGCCCCTGCGCGCACCGTTGATTAGTGGCGGAGGGAAAGACGCACCAGCAGATCCTTGTACAGATCCGGGTTCGTGCGCTTGGCATAGTCCAGCATCTTACGACGGCGAGCCACCATCATAAGCAGACCGCGGCGGGAAGCGTGGTCGTGCTTGTTAGCGATGAGGTGCTGGGTAAGGTGGGCGATGCGCTTGGTAAGCACAGCAACCTGGAAACCGGTGGAGCCGGTGTCGTTCTCGTTCGTCTTGAAGTCGTTAACGTTGATTTCGCTCATTTTAGTATCTTGTGTTAGTGGTTGATTTTTCGTGGCTGCGGCAAATCGACCTACAAGGTGAGTGGATAATAGCACTAATTGCCGCATTTGCAAGCCTAAAAGAGCAAAAATGCGCTGAAAAACAATCGAACAGCTACCTGTGGCTTATTTTCTGCTTGCCACTGCGGGCAACTATGGTAAGCTTGTGCCATGGAACTACTCATGCCCGGATTTGATTCTGCCCGCGCTATTTTCTGCACCATAGCCTGGGTTGCCACATTGCTGGCCGCACTGGTGTTTGTTATCTCGTTTTTTACAGATTTTGATGATGCCGCTGCAGATGGGGCAGATGTCGGCATGTTCTCGTTCCGCGCGGTGCTGGGTTTCTTCCTGGGTTTCGGCTGGGGTGGTTATATCTGCCAGCAGCTCACGGGTGAGGTCATGTGGTCCTGCGGCGTTGGTCTGGGGGCAGGGTTGCTCATGTTCATGCTGGTGGCCATGCTCATCCGCATGATATACGGCCTGCGGTCCGATGGTAATATTGCCCCTGCCAGCCTGGTTGGGCTTACCGGCACGGTCTATGTAACCATTCCGCCGCAGGGTGAAACCGGCGGCCAGGCGCAGATTGCGCACCCGAACCAGCTTATCACCATTGCTGCCGTGCAGCAGGGCAGTGAGCCGCTTCCTGCCGGCACCCGCGTGGTAGTCACCGAATCTGCCGTGGGCGTGGTCACGGTGAAATCCCTTTCCTGAATAAACAACAACCCAAAAACGATACGTTATGATTGAACGCGCAATCCAGATAGCTGAAGCCCCTGTGGCAACAAGCAATATTGTGGCCATCATCATCCTGGTGGCTTTCCTCCTGGGCACGGTCGTGTGGCTGTTCAGCCGCTACAAGATGTGCCCGTCCGATAAAATTCTCATTGTCTACGGTAATGTGGGCGCCGGGCGTTCTGCCAAGTGCATTCATGGCGGTGCCACCTTCATCATGCCCGTGGTGCAGAGCTACGCCTTCATGGACCTGAACCCCATCAACATCGACGTGCCGCTCAAGGGGGCTCTCTCCAGCCAGAATATCCGTGTGGATGTGCCTTCCTCCTTCATTGTGGGTATCAGCACCCAGCCGGAAATCATGCAGAATGCCGCCAGCCGCCTGCTGGGTCGCACCCGCCAGGATATCCGCGACCTCGCCTCTGAAATCATCATGGGCCAGATGCGCGTGGTCATCGCTTCCCTCACCATCGAGGAAATCAACGCCGACCGCGAAAAACTCATCAAGGGTATCACCGGCGGTGTGGATGTGGAGCTGCACAAGGTGGGCCTCTACCTCATCAATGCCAATATCACCGATATCCGCGATGCTTCCGGCTATATCGCCGCTCTTGGCCAGGAGGCCGCTGCCCGTGCCATCAATGATGCTATGATTAAGGTGGCCGAGGAAACCCGCCGCGGCGAAATCGGCAAGGCTGAGGCCCTGCGCGAGCAGACCGTGCAGGTGGCCATGGCCAATGCCGCCGCTGTGGAAGGCAACAACGAAGCCCAGATGAAGGTGGCCGATTCCAATGCCCGCCTCAAGGTGCGCCAGGCAGAGGCTGCCCGTATTGCCCTGGTGGCCGAGAAGGAACAGGCCGCCCAGGCAGAGGCCGCCGGCTACATCGCCAACCGTGAGGCCGAAATGAAGCGCGCCGAGCTCGAGCGCGCCACCCAGACCGCCAATGAAATCGTGAAGGCTGAAATCCTGAAGCGCAAGCAGGAAATCGCCGCAGAAGCCGTGGCCTCCGTCATGGTGAAGGAGCAGCAGGGTAAGGCTGATGCCCTGGTGATTGAGAAGGAAGCTGAAGGTCTTGCCGCCACCAAGCTGGCAAAGGGTGAGGCAGATGCCCTCCTCCTCAAGAAGAAGGCCGAGGGTGAAGGTCTGGAGCTTGTGGGCCGCGGTAACGCCGCCGCCATTCAGGCTGCGCTGGAAGCCAAGGCCACCGGTTTCCGCCAGATTGTGGCCGCCGCCGGCGATGCCCGCGCCGCCTCCGGCCTGCTCGTTACGGAGCAGCTGCCCACCATCGTGGAAACCCAGGCCAGCGCCATCCGCAACCTCTCCTTCGATAAGGTGGTGGTCATGGGCGGTGGCGACAGCAAGAGCGGCTCTGTGGGCGGCTTTGTGCAGAACCTGGTCACCGGTACCCTCCCGCTGCATGAACTGGCCCAGAGCGTGGGCGTGCAGCTCCCGGATTACCTGGGCAAGAGCACAGAGACCCCCGATGCCACCCCGAAGGCCTGAGCCCCATTCAACCTGTAATAAAAATCCCCTGCGCCGCTGCGGCTCAGGGGATTTTTATTCATCAATGTTTAGGCGCCCGTTGCATAGGTGAGGGTTGAACCCGCTGCGTATGCACAATGGAATCGGCCATGTTGCGCACGGTTTCCTCCAGTATGTTGCAGAGGTGGCTGCCGGCGCGGAAATCTGCCGGGGCAAAGAAATCCACCCGGTGCTGGGTTGATTTCAGTGCGTAGCACTTCTGGAAACTGCGGCGCGATTCATCATCCGGGTTGTACACGGCCACACTCAGGCCACCCTGCTGGCGCATCACGGTGAAACAGGGCACATCTGTGGGGCCGTCGCCAATATAAATCATGTGCTCAAAGGGAATGGGGCGCAAATCGCTGTCCATGTGGTCGTTCACATCCTCCATGTAGTTGAGCATCCCCTTGTTGATGCGGAAGAGATACTGCGTCTTGCTGGTGTGGGAAATCACCCGCTTCGGGAAGCTGATGCGGCCGTCCTGCTCGCTGAATTCGCAGCCGAATACCTCCCGCATGTAGGGGCGGATGATGGAGCCGTCCAGAATGCTCTTGATACCGCTGGAAATGATGTAGAACTCCACCCGCACCCCGGCATACCGGTGTTCCTGGGTCAGTGCCCGTTCCTCGAATTTCTGGAAGAACTCCGGTATGCCCTTGTAGTAAGTAAGCTTCTTGCCAAGCTCGCGCAGGTGCTCATTGCTCACGCCGTCCAGACTCAGGGTGTCCAGAATCTCCTTCAGGTAGCTCAACTCGCCATCCCAGCCCTCTTCCTTGCTGCGTTCGTTGCACTTTCGCCAGAATTGCTCGGCGTCGATGCCATATTCCGGAAACAGGGTGTCCTCCTGCATATTGCGGGGACTCAGGGTCTGGTCAAAGTCGAAAATAAGCGCGATAGTATTCTGCGGAACTGCCATATACTACCTTATAGCTTGTTCATTGCCTTTCTGCAAGTAAAAAGCATCATTATTAAGGGGGATGAGCAGAGTAATCTGGCAGATGACTCAAATAACAGCGGTTCCGCACTTTTGGGAATAATGAACCTCTCCGTCAACGGTCTTCTTCTTCCCGGTATTCACCCCCTGCAGCCTGCAGAAGTTTTACACACTCTGCATGACCATTCCATGCAGCATAAGAAAGAGGAGTACTGCCATTCTCTACCCCTTTGTTCACATTTATGCCGGGTGCAGCCAGCAGAAGTTTCACACACCCCGCATGGCCTTTCCCTGCAGCAAAAGAAAGCGGAGTAATGCCATTCTCCTCCCCTTTGTTCACATCTATACCGGGAGCTGCCAGCAGTAACTTCACACACACCGCATGGTCATTATATGCAGCCTCAATAAGCGGCGTTTCACCCTTCGCATTCGCCTGATTCACATCTATGCCGGGCGCCGACAGCAGTTGCTTCACACACTCTGCATGACCGATCATTGCAGCAACCAGAAGCGGAGTGTTGCCATTCTCTGCCCCTTTGTTCACATCTATACCGGGAGCAGCCAGCAGAAGCTTCACATACGCCACATGGCCTTTCCAGGCAGCATGGAAAAGCGGCGTAGCGCCATACTTATTCGCCTTGTTCACATCTATACCGGGAGCAGCCAGCAGGAGTTTCACACACTCCGCATGGCCTTTTCCTACAGCCATGAAGAGCGGTGTTTCGCCCTCCGCATCCGCTTTGTTCACATCTATACCGGGAGCAGCCAGCAGGAGTTTCACACACTCCGCATGGCCTTTTCCTACAGCCTTGAAGAGCGGTGTTTCGCCCTCCGCATCCGCTTTGTTCACATCTATGCCAGGAACCTCCAGCAGAGCCCCCACAGACTTCGAATTGCCATCACATGCAGCATGGTGCAGCTTAGTCCACCCATCAGCATCCTCCTGATTCACATCTATGCCAGAAGCTGCCAGCAGAAGGCTTATGCACTCTTTAGAGCCGTGCAGCATAGCCATACGAAGCGGCGTGTAGCTGCTCCCCACTTTTTCTACCTCTATTCCAGGAGCTGCCAGCAGAAGTTTCACACACTCCGCATGGCCCTTCCATGCAGCAAACAGAAGCGGCGTTGTGACGGACTTAGACGCTTTGTTCACCTCTATACCGGGAGCAGCCAGCAGAAGTTTCACACACCCCGCATGCCCATTCGCAGCAGCCTTGATGAGCGGTGTTTTGCCCTCCGCATCTGCCATATTCACCTCTATACCGGGAGCAGCCAGCAGATGACTCACACACTCCGCATGGCCATTCGCAGCAGCCTTGATGAGCGGTGTTTTACCCTCCGCATCTGCCATATTCACCTCTATACCGGGAGCAGCCAGCAGAAGTTTCACACTCCCCGCATGCCCATTCGCAGCAGCCTTGATGAGCGGTGTTTCTCCCTCCGCATCTGCCATATTCACCTCTATGCCGGGAGCCGCCAGCAGATGACTCACACACTCCGCATGACCTTTACCTGCAGCCTTGATGAGCGGCGTTTCGCCCGCTGCATCCGCCTGGTTCACCTCTATACCGGGAGCCCCCAGCAGGAGTTTCACACATTCCGCATAGTCATTATATACAGCCTTGATGAGCGGCGTTTCACCCTTATCATCCGCCCGGTTCGCCTCTATGCCGGGCGCCGACAGCAAAAGCTGAACGCACACTTCATAACCCGCAGATGCAGCCGTCATGAGCGAAGTTATACCCTTTTCCGTCGCCTTGTTCACCTCTATGCCGGGAATCGCCAGCAGATGATTCACACACTCCGCAAGGCCTCTACCTGCAGCCTTGATGAGCGGCGTTTCGCCCGCCGCATTCGCCTTGTGCACATCTATGCCGGGAATCGCCAGCAGATGATTCACACACTCCGCATGGCCTCTACCTGCAGCCTTGAAGAGCGGCGTTTCGCCCGCCGCATTCGCCTTGTTCACATCTATACCGGGTGCCCCCAGCAGAAGCTTCACACACTCCACATGACCATACTCAGCAGCCTTGAAGAGCGGCGTTTCGCCCGCCGCATTCGCCTTGTTCACATCTATACCGGGTGCCCCCAGCAGAAGCTTCATACACTTCACATTACCATACTCAGCAGCCTTGAAGAGCGGCGTTTCGCCCGCCGCATTCGCCTTGTTCACCTCTATGCCGGGTGCCCCCAGCAGAAGCTTCACACACTCTGCATGACCATCCTCAGCAGCCTCGATGAGCGGCGTTTCACCCTCCGCATTCGCCTTGTTCACCTCTATGCCGGGTGCCCCCAGCAGAAGCTTCACACACTCTGCATGACCGTTCATTGCAGCAATCAGAAGCGGCGTTTGGCCATAATCATCCGCCTTGTTCACCTCTATGCCGGGAGCAGCCAGCAGAAGCCTCACACATTCCACGTGACCATCATCAGCAGCCTTGGTGAGCGGCGTTTCGCCCGCTGCATCTGCCATATTCACATCTATACCGGGAGCCGCCAGCAGAAGCTTCACACACTCCGCATGGCCTTTTTCTACAGCCTTGGAGAGCGGCGTTCTACCCTTCGCAGTCGCCTGATTCACATCTATGCCGGGTGCAGCCAGCAGAAGTTTCACACACCCCGCATAACCATTCCATGCAGCAAAAGAAAGCGGAGTAAAGCCATTCTCCTCCCCTTTGTTCACATCTATACCGGGAGCTGCCAGCAGTAACTTCACACACTCCACGTGGTCATTATATGCAGCCTCAATAAGCGGCGTTCCACCCTTCGAATCCTCCTGATTCACCTCTATGCCAGGAGCCGCCAGCAGAAGCTTCACACACGCTGCATGACCGTTCATTGCAGCAACCAGAAGCGGAGTTTTTCCGCTCTTCGGCACGCGGTTCACCTCTATGCCGGGAGCCGCCAGCAGAAGCTTCAAACACTCCACCTGGCCTTCCCAGGCAACATGGAAAAGCGGCGTTTCACCATGCTTATTCGCCTTATTCACCTCTATGCCGGGAGCTGCCAGCAGAAGTTTCATACACTCCACATGGCCTTTATCAGCAGCCTTGATGAGCGGCGTAGCGCCATGCTTATTCGCCTTATTCACGTCTATGCCGGGAGCCGCCAGCAGAAGTTTCACACACTCCGCACGGTTAAAATAGGAAGCATAGAAAAGCGGCGTAGCGCCATGCTTATTCGCCTTATTCACGTCTATGCCGGGAGCCGCCAGCAGAAGCTTCATACACTCCACTTGGACTCCCCAGGCAACATAGAAAAGCGGCGTTTCACCCTCCTCATCCGCCTTATTCACGTCTATGCCGGGAGCCGCCAGCAGAAGCTTCAAACACTCCACATTACGGTTACCTCCAGCAGCCTTGAAGAGCGGCGTTACGCCATAATCACCCGCCTTATTCACGTCTATGCCGGGAGCCGCCAGCAGAAGTTTCATACACTCCACATGGCCTTTATCAGCAGCCTTGATGAGCGGCGTTGCGCCATAATCATCCGCCTTATTCACGTCTATGCCGGGAGCCGCCAGCAGAACCTTCACACAATCCACATTACCTTCACCTACAGCAACCTGAAGTGGCGTTTCACCCTCATCATCCGCCTGATTCACATCTATGCCGGGAAGTTCCAGCAGTAACTTCATATACTCCGCGGGATTCTCTTCTGCTGCTCTTTGCAGCATAGTCCTCCCATCGTCCTCAGCCGGGCTCACATCCATACCCAGAGCCTGCAGCAGAAGATGAACGCACTCCGCATGACCCTTGCCTACAGCAATCAGAAGCGGAGCCATTCCGTTCTTTATCACCTTGTTCACATCTATACCGGGTGCCCCCAGCAGAAGCTTCACACACTCTGCATGACCACTCCAGGCTGCATAGTAAAGCGGAGTCCATGGTGCCGGAAACTCTTTATTATTCAAATCGATGCCGGGAGCCGCCAGCAGGAGCTTCACACACTCCACATGGCCTTTCAACGCAGCCTCTACGAGCGGCGTTGTGCCGAACACTGACGGCTTGTTCACCTCTATGCCGGGAGCTGCCAGCAGTAACTTCACACACTCCGCATGGCCCTTTTCCACAGCCCTGTAAAGCGAAGTCCGGCCATCCCAATCCACAACATTCAAATCGATGCCGGGAGCAGCCAGCAGGAGCTTCACACACTCCACATGGTTCTTTTCTACAGCATCCATAAGCGGAGAGTCTTGCCCATCCTCATGGTTCACCTTTATACCGGGCTCCGCCAGCAGCAGCTTCATACACTCCGCCTGGCCTTCCCATGCGGCACGCCGGAGCGGCGTTATGCCAATCGTGTCGTTTATCTCTATGCCGGGCACCGCCAGCAGAAGCTTCACGCACTCCGCATGGCCTTTTTCTACAGCCTTGAAGAGCGGAGTTTCGCCGTTCTCATCCGCCTGATTCACCTCTATGCCGGGCACCGCCAGCAGGTGTTTGAGTTGCTGTATATCCCCCTTTTTCGCAGCCTCAGCAAGCTCTGCCGTTAATTTTTCTGACTCCTCCTCTGACAGCTGGGGAAGCAGGTTGGTGTGGCTGACCTGAGGATTACTGGTGCCGGATTCGGAGTCTATGTGATGACTGCTCATACGAGAATAAGTGTTTCTTTCAAGGGTAACAGGTACAACAGCATGTGCTGCTACTGCATTCTACGATACCATGTAACCTTTTGAAAGCAAAAACTGCCCGCCGCTGCGTCATTTTCCACATGTGTCCCAAGGATTGCTGCGCTAAATGGGAGTTTAGCGAGCTGGAACAGCTCGTCGTTGCTGCGGTGTAAACGCAGCAATTTAGACCACTTTTAAGTGGATTTAGATGCCTCGTAAGAGGCAATTTCATCTGCCAAAGGCAGATTTCGATGCAGCTCATCAAGAGCTGCAATGCAGGTGAAATAAATTCCTGCGGGCCATAGGCCCGCACTATCTCTAAACAACTTACATTGCAGGGCAGAATGCCCTGCAGTGAAATTGCGGGCAGAGGCCCGCAATGAAACCCGCCACTATCGTGACGGTCTAAATCCGGTTATCACCGGTCTAAATTGCCCGGCTTCCGCCGGGCAGTGTTTCATCCCGCTTAGCGCATAAAGAGGGGGGCTGGCTCCAAAACGGTGTTGGTAATGCAGTCAATTGTGAAATCCTTGGGACACATGTGGCAGCAGGGTGGGCAGCAGCAGTCTTGTCCGAATAAATTACATTGACAAATGCCCGCTGATGGTATTGAATAGAGTGCATGAGAATCTGCCTTACTCTCTCCTCCCTTGCGATTGCTTTGCTGGCCTCCTGTTCCCAGTATCAGACCACCTGTATCACGGGTATGGCAGACCTCCCGCTCAAGACGACGGAGCTGCCCAGCGACCGCTGGCAGGAGGCTCCTCTGCGCGCCAATGCCCAGTACATCTTGTATGGGGCTAATTCCAAGGCCGAAAAGAAGCTGCGTATCGGCGACTACTATTTCTTGCGCTGGTATGATGCAGAGCCTTCCCGTCCGGTAAAGATAGAGATGCTGTACACGCAGGCACTCACCGGGGCAGATGTGCTTACCCGCACGGTGGAGTACAACGAGCCGCGAGAGGACGCCTGCGAGCGCAAGGAAAAGTTCCAGTTCTCCGGCGCAGATTATGCCAAGCGTGGTGATATCATGACCTGGAAGGTGAACCTCTACTGCGGCGGCGAGCTTGTGGACTCGCTGCAGTCCTACCTCTGGGAGTAAAAAGAATGCAGATTGATGTGTGCGGGACTTAAAGAGTCCCGTGCTTCGAAAGTTTAAACAAAACACCCGCGCCGGAGCGCGGGTGTTTTGTAATCTGTTGCCAGGCGGCTTTAGTGGCTGTAGGCCTCTGCCGGCACGGGAACTACGGGAGTCTGGGTGCCCTGCTGCGGGCCGCGGTTCCACTCCAGCTTGAAGCTGCCGGGGGCGCTGGCGCCCTGTACCACGGTGATGGTGATGGCGTGCTTACCGGCCTTCAGCGGAATACCCTTCTTGCCGGTCTGCTCTGCGATGGCCTCGTCCGTGTTGATGGCGGCGGATTCATTCACCGTGCTGCCCGGGGTGTAGTTGAAGTCGGCATCCACCAGCTGGAAGTTGTGCAGCTTGATGTAGGCCTTGGTGCCGGGCACATTGCTCAGGGTGAGGTAGAAGTGCCAGTGGTTGCCATCATTCGGCACGTTGATGTAGCCCTTGTACTCCGTGATACTGCCTGCGGGCAGCTGCTCAGCGGCGGGGTCGGCCACGGTGCCGGTGGCGGCAGTGGCAGCGCCGGGCAGGGTATCAAACTCCGGCACCCAGGGGCTGGTGGCCTGCAGGCGGCGCATGGCAAGCCCGGGCGTGGTGGCGGCGGGGGTGTTGGCCGGCACCAGGGTCATATCATAGTTGCGGAAACCACCGCAGCCGTTGTTGCGGCGCCCGGCGGCGGGGTCGCGGGTGTAGTCATAGGCGCGGCGGGTGTGCAGCACCGCGGCCTTCAGCTTGTCCTGAATACCGGGCAGCTGGGCGGCAATGTTGGTGGTCTCGTGGGAGTCTGCCTCCACGTCGTACACCTCGAAATCCGCCTGGGCATTGGCCATGTTGGTGCGGATAGCTTTCAGGTAGCGGCCATCCTCTGCGCGGAACATGATGACCTGCTGCTCACCGCGGCTGCGGCCCTTCTTGTTGGCCGCATAGTCCTGATACTGGGCCATGCCGCCGCCGAAGCAGTATTCGGAGTACACCACGCCATCCTGCTGGGCGGCATCATTACCCTGCAGCGTGGGCAGCAGCGAAACGCCGTCGCAGCGCATGGGCTTGGGCAGTTTTGCCAGGTCCGCAAAGGTGGCCATCCAGTCGTGGAACTGGCTCGGGAAATTGCTGTTGTGATTCTGCTTGATATAGCCGGGGGCATACACCAGGCAGGGCACGCGCAGGCCGCCTTCCCACAGGTCGCGCTTAATGCCGTCCATGGGGCCGTAGCTGCGGAAGAATGCCGGGTTCTGGGCCGGGGCGGGGTGGTCCTTGAAGCCCCACACGGCGCCGGGTTCGTTGTGCGGGCCGTTGTCGCTGGTGAATACCACAAAGGTGTTCTGGTCGATATTCAGATCCTTGAGCAGCTGCAGCAGGTCGCCCATGGCATCATCCACGCGGGTAATCATGGTAGCGTGGCGCTGGGCGGATTCAATGGCACCCCTGGCGCCGCCGCCGAAGCGCCTGGCGGCGTATTCCTGCCACTCGGCATTATTCTGGTACTGCGGGTAAATGTAGGAATCCCACTGGCCGGTGGCGGTGTTAATCATCTTACCGGGGGTGCCCAGCCACTGCACGCCGCCGTTCAGACCGCCGCCGGCGGGGTAGGGGGCGCTGGGCACAGCCAGGCGGGCATGCGGCGCAATGAGCGTGAGCGCCAGGAAGAAAGGCTTGTCCGGCGTGGCCTTCACGTGGTCGGTAATCCACTTCTTGCCGCGGGCGGTGAACAAGTCGGTGCTGTAGCAGGTATCCAGCTGCGGGGTGATGAGCTCCTCGCCGTCCCAGATGGCGTTCATGTGGGTCTCCGGGTCGGCATTGCTCTCCTCCTTGGCGTAGTGGCGGTGGCCGGCCAGGTGGTTGTTGTAGCCGAAGAAGTAGTCGAACCCGCGCAGCGTGGGCCAGGCGGCTGCGGTGGTGGGGGTGCCGCCGCTTTCCATGCCGCCGCCAATACCCCACTTGCCGATAAGGGCTGTGGTGTAGCCGGCCTCGCGCAGCACGCTGGCCAGCGTGTGGGAGTTCTCCAGCGCGGCGTCAAAGCTGTTGTTGCGAATCACCTCCGTGTGGCCCTGGTGGGTGCCGCTGAAGAGCGAGGCGCGGGCCGGTGCGCACACCGGGGCTGCGGTGTAGTGGCGGCGCAGCTGCACGCCCTGCTGGGCCATCTGGGCCAGGCTCGGGGTGCTGATGCTCGGCGGGCGCACTGTGCCGTCGGCGCAGGTGTCGGGCACATTGATGCTCATGTCGCCCCAGCCCATATCATCCACCAGCACCAGAATGATATTCGGCTTCTCTGCCGCGGAAAAAGCCTGCCCGGCAGCCAGCAGCAGGCTCATGGCTAATGCTCGTAATTTCATAATCGTTTCAGGGAAAGGTTGCGTTGTCTCATTCTAGCGGATTTGCCGCCACGTGGCAACCGCTAATTCAGGAAAAATGCCCGCAGGTGGCCATGAGCGGCTTCCTGCGGGCATGAAAAACAGAATCTTGCTCGCTTTTACTTGCGGCGGCGGCGGGCAGCCAGACCACAGAGGGCCAGCAGGCTCAGCGTAGCCGTAGCTGGCTCGGGAACAACGGGGCTGGAGGCAATTGTGACGCACCCGGCTGTGGCCAGGGAGATGTCGTAAAGCTTCTCGGCGCCGCCATTGGTCCATACATTGTTGTTGACACCCTTGTTGAACACGGTGTTGTCGAAGTTCTCCACCACGTAGGTGGCGGAAGCATCGCCCACCGTCAGGGTGAACTCGCCGCTCAGGTCTGCGCCGGCTTCGTCAACATACTTCACGAACTGCAGGGTAATAGCCACAGCCGAATCATCGGCGGTGTAGGAACCCACCGTCAGCACATTGTTGCTCTTGTTCTGGTTGAGGGCGATGGCGCCTGCGCTGGTGGTGGAAAGGGTGTAACCATCTGCACCGCTGCTTCCCTTTACCGTACCAAAGAGGTAAGCGTTTGCTGCGCGGGAGGGATCAAGCGTGAAGCTCAGGGCCCAGCTTTCGGTCAGGTTACCGGTTTCCTCGCTCCAGTCGATGGCGGAGTTGCCGCTGGTCAGCTGGTTGTTTGCCGGGGTGGTCAGGGTAAGGGCGGTCCAGGTCAGCTCAGAGGCGTCTGTTACCAGACCCTCTGCCCCCATGGAAATACCGGCCATTGCTACCAATGCGATAAGTGTCTTTTTCATGATGAGTATGAATCGGATATAGTAATGTATAGAATTGAATTGTGCAGGGGTATCCAGTTCCACGCGCGTCGGAATGCTGAAATACCTGCGTACAACCCAACGGCGTCACAATACAGCATTGCCAATGCTGATGCCTAATCTGTGTATTGAAAATCTGTAAGTTAGGAACAATAAACCGTTCTAATACTCGCTATTCATGCATTCCTTGCATTGTCGCAACTCATAAAATTCTCATCTTTTACGGCTTTTAGGCTTGCATCAGCATTGGCAATGCTGTCTGTGCTTCAGGTAGCACCTGAAAGACCAACACAAATGGCGATTTGGCGGGGTTAGAAATCAATCGGAGCACGGGACTTCAGTCCCGAAAACTCAAGCGATGAGGGACTAAAGTCCCTTGCTCCGACAAAAAACAGTTGCTCGCCAAACTCCCATCTGGCGCAGCAATCTTTGGGACACATGTGGTGTAGAGAACTACTTCTTTACACTACGCTTTTTCTTCTTCTTTTTCTTTTTGGGTGTGGGGCTTTTGTCTTCCTCCGGCTCCTGAGCCTGCGCATTGGGGGTGCCCTTGGTGTAGTAGCGCACGTAGTCGATTTCGAACTGCACGGGGTAATCAGCCGGGTTGGGGGCCTCTGCCCAGCCGCCGATGGCGGTGTTCATGATGAGGTAGCAGGGGGTGCGGAGCGGGTTGTTGCCGTCCGGGTAGTTAGCCTCTTCCATGCGGATGCGGCCTACCTCCTTGTCATCAATGAGGATGCGCATAATCTGTTCATCCCATTCCAGCACGTAGGTGTGGAAATCCTTGCTGTAATCGGGCAGGTTGGTGGTGCGGATGACCTTGTGCTCCTGGTTGCCGCCATTCACACCCCAGCGGAAAATGGAGTAACAGGTATTGGGCTCCTGGGAAATGTGCTCCAGAATATCAATCTCGCCGTTGGCCGGCCAGCCGTACTGGTTCACATGCATGGTCCACAGGGCAGGCCACACGCCCTTGGCCTTGGGGATTTTGGCGCGAATCTCCAGGCGTCCGGGGCATTCAAAGTGCTTCACATCGCGCGTGGTGACCGAGCCGCTGGCATAGGGCATGGTCTTGAGCTGGTGGGTCCAGTGCTCCTTTTTGGGGTCGTAATTGCTGTTTCTGGTGGTTTTGGCCTTGGAGGTGAGGATGAGCTTGCCGCCCTGCACGCGCACGCAGTCCTTCGTGTAGGTCTGCACGGCATCGCGGTTGCGGATAACGCCCAGCTCATGCTTCCATTTTTTCAGGTCGAGCCTGGAGCCGTTGAACTCATCTGCCCAGTCCAGGTGCCAGCCGCCCTCCAGGGTGCGGGGGGCATCTGCGGCAGCCAGCGGGGCCAGCCCCAGCAGCAGGGGCATGAGCAGGCCGGGTATCGATGTGCGGCGCGATATGCGGAACATAGGCTTATTCTGCGTTGAGAAGGTTCATCAATTCATCATCCAGCGCGGGCTGGCCGGCAGCTGCGGCGCATTCCTCCAGCTGGGCCACCGTGCGCGCGCCGATGAGCACGCTGGTTACCTCCCCGCGCTGCAGCAGCCAGCGCAGCGCCAGCTGGGTGAGGGGTATGCCGGCCTTCTCGGCCACGGCATGCAGCCTGGCAACGCGCTCGGCATCGGCGGCCACCTTGGCGGCATCCAGGAAGATGGAATCGCTGCGCTCGGCGCGGGAGCCTGCGGGCAGGGCGGTGGTGTTCAGGTACTTGCCGGTAAGCATGCCCTGCGCCAGGGGGGAGAAGACGATGCTGCCTGTACCCTGCGCCTTGACGGCGGGAAGCTGGCCGGCCTCGCAGGCGCGGTCCAGCAGGTTGTAGCGCAGCTGGTGCAGCAGGCAGGGCACATGCGCCTCTGCCAGCAGGGTGCAGGCGCGGTTGAACAACGCAGGCGGGTATTTGGAAAGACCGATGTAGAGCGCCTTGCCGCTGCGCACAATCTGCACCAGCGCCTCCACCGTCTCCTCGATGGGCGTATCGGGATCCGGGCGGTGGTGGTAGAACACATCCACATAATCCAGCTGCAGGCGGCGCAGGCTCTGGTCCAGCCCGGAAATGAGGTGTTTGCGGCTGCCCCAGTCGCCATACGGCCCCGGCCACATGAGGTGCCCCGCCTTGGTGGCAATGAACATCTCATCCCGGTGCCCGGCGAACTCCTGCTTCAGCAGGCTGCCGAAGCGCTCCTCTGCGCTGCCGGGGGGCGGCCCGTAATTATCTGCCAGGTCAAAATGGCAGATGCCCAGCTCCATGGCGCGGCCGATGATGGCCACATTCTGCACCCGGTCATCGCCCCCGCCGAAATTGTGCCAGAGCCCCAGTGATATCTCCGGCAGCAGCACGCCGCTGCGCCCGCATCGTCTGTACTTCATGGGTATCACTATAGCCTATGCGGCGCTCCTTGTAAAGCCAAAGTCCTGCCCCGCAGGGGCAGGATATCGTCCCGAAGGGATTTCGTCCTGCCGCAGGCAGGATTTCGTCCGGCGTCAGCCGGATTTCGTTCCCCGGTAGGGCGGGGCAGAGTTTTTTCAATCATTGGGAAAAGGGGCAATGACGATTTGGCGGGAATGATGGCGAGCCATAGGCTCGCGGAATTCAGAAGCCCGTGAAACGGGCGGCCTATCAATAGCGAGGCGGTTACGCGCACCGTGCGTCAGCATGGTGCGCGTAACCCCTCGTAAGGAAAAATAAGGAATAGGAACCCGTGGAACGGGTGACAGAAACGCGTGGCTTAAAATCGTGACAGGGCGAACAAATAACGACTATGTAGCCCCCCCTCACTGTCACCCGGTCCACGGGTTCCTATTCCTTATTTTTCCTTACGAGGGGTTACGCGCACCATGCA
>JAFYWX010000039.1 GCA_017546445.1 Akkermansia sp.
CTTACGGATTCCGAATCCATAAACCATGACACCGACACAGCACACCGACCATCAAGCCGCGCTGGCGATTCTGAACGCCACGGGAGTACCTGTACTCGAAGCCGCCATACTGGCAAAGGAAGCTTTAGCCGCCAACAGAGACAGCATCAGGCGCGCCAGGCGTTGCCTGGCGGCGGGGGCAGAAGCACTGCGGCAGCAGGAACGCACCGTGAGCTTTGAGCAGGCGGTGGCCGCGGCGCTGGAGGCTCGGAAGGACAGGAGGACGCGGACGGTCTACGATTTCCGCTATTTCACGCGGCGCTTCATGAAGCGCTGCGCCGGGCTGGCACGGCGGCGGGTGCGCAGCATCACTCCGCAGGAATGCGCGGAATATATTGAAACAGCTTTTGATACGCCGCGGCAGCGGCAGAAGGCGCGCTTGATTCTCAGCGGTGTGTTTTCCACCGCCATGAAACGCGGCTGGTGCGATGCGAACCCCGTTTCCAAAGTGGAAGCGCCACGGGTGGTGGAGAAGCAGGTGCCGATTCTGTCGCCGCAGGAGATTCAGGCTCTGCGGCAGGCGGCGGCCACGTACCGGGGCGGCAGCAGCGCTGCGGCGGTGGGGATGATGCTTTATGCCGGGATTCGTCCGCACGAGGTGGCACGGCTGAGCTGGGCACAGGTGGATTTGCGGGAGCGGGCGATTTATATCCTGCCCCGTCACAGCAAGACGGGAGGCGCACGGCGGGTGACGATTCATAAGCCTCTGCTCAGGATTCTCCGGGCGCACAAGCGGGCAGATGGGGAGAGGATATGCCCGGCGAATTGGTTGCACCACTGGCGAGAGCTACGCCGCGCGGCGGGATGGGACTCCCCTGCCCACCGCTGGCCGCAGGATGCACTGCGGCATACCTTTGCGAGTTATCATTTAAGCCACTTCCGCAGCTACGCCGAGCTGCAGCTGGAGATTGGGCACAGGGATGCTACGCTGCTGCGCACGCGCTATGTGGACCAACGAGGGGTCAGAAACGCGCAGCGTTTCTGGGGCCAGTCCGAACGCAGTGAGGATATCGTCGCGGCATAAGCCGCGATATCGTCCACGCGCAGCGTGGATTTCGTCGCCGCGCCAGCGGCGATTTCGTTAACCGTTCTACCGAAGGTGAAGCACTACCCATGGATTGGGAAGAAGATATGCATCTGCCGACTGGAAACGAAATCCGGGCGTTGCCCGGACGAAATCCTGCCCAGAGGGCAGGACGAAATCCCCGCCGTTGGCGGGGGCGAAATCCGCTCCTGTGGAGCGGACGGGGGCACAGGGATGCTACGCTGCTGCGGACGCGGTATGTGGACCAAAGGGCTGTGGTGAATGCGGGGGCTTTCTGGGAAGCCGGGCGGAAGTTAGCAGCGTAGCATCCGGAAGTACGAATTACGAAATACGAATTACGAAGTAAAGGAAGTTCGTGCGCAGCGTAGCTGCGCAGGATTTCGTCGCCGCGTCCCTAGGGGAGGCGCAGACCGCGCAGCGGACGAAGCCCCCTGGCGGAGCGGACGTAAACGCAGACACCAAGCACTCCACAATACCAACAAATGCGCAAAAGAAATAACAGCACTTGCCTACTACAGCAAACCTATAGGAATAGTAAGCTTATAATTTTTCCCATTGCACACGAAAAATTGGTTCAGGCAGTGGAATCTGGGAACGATATCGCAGAAGGTTTGCTTTTATGCTTTGAGCTGCAGTATGCGTTTTTCTATGCCAGATTGAATTTCGCTATAGATAGCGGATGGGTCAGATTGCTGTATCTTTTCTGTGAATGGGACGAGTATTTTGGAAAGCTGCGCCAGGAGTTTGTCGATTTCGGCATTCACCAGATGATTGCGCAACCCCGCCTTTTCACCCATGCGGAGAAACTTGCCGCGGGTAATCCAATCGAAATGGTTGCGGCCATCAATTTTCATTGCCAGCTTAGGCGGCAGATTCGGGTATACCGCTGTGGAAAGCAAATCATACGCCGGAGCGAGGCGGTTTGCTTTCCCCTTGTACAGGATGGAAAAATTCTTGGCGTGGGCATCTCCATTTCCTATGAGGAAGATAAAGATGATACGCCGCAGGAATTCGATGATATCGGCGGCGGGCAGTGCTATTTCCCGAAGAAGCTGGAAACACTGCAACAGGCGAGGGCCGCCTTCGGATTCGTATTTGACACTGGGTTCATAGCCCAGAAGCTGGCAGAAATCCTCCTGATGCAAACGCAGCACTTTCCCCGATTCCTGCTGGCGGTCGTAGCGAGTGGTTACATAGTAAGGAATGCCGTGCACCCGCAGTACGGAGCACTCTGCCACGGAAAGTCTGCACGCCTTTGCCAGGCGCATGCAGTAAAACTCATTGAACACACTTTCGGGAAAGCGCGGGATGCCGGGCTTGATGATATGGGTGGACGGTGTGCCGTTCAAGGGCAGCACGATATGTCCATTCTGCACACAAGCCACCAGTTTATCCTGCGCCCCGGCGCCTGATATATGAAAATCCTCGGCTCCCACATTCAGGGGGCGTTCCGGCAGGGCAGCTAATACAGCGTGGGCTTCTGCCTCGCTCAGAACTTTGAACTCTGCATCTGCATGAGCCCGAGCCTCGCGCTCCGCCGGCACCAGTGCTACAGCCCCGGCACAATCCTCGCCGATACGCTTCAGCAAGGCAAAAATATTGCCGGGGGATATGCCCAGATACTGTGCCAGCCTGACGCGCACGGATTCATCGGGCAGCAGATTGGAGAAAAAGGCAACGACTTCTCCGCCGGTGTACGGTTCGGCCCGCAAGGGCAGTGTATACGATAAAGCCTGCGCCCCGGGCTGGTTCAGATAGGTGGTGGCATAGCAGAATTGCAGCCGCCCGTGCTCCGATACCAGAGTGCCCGCACGATTCCCCCGCAGATAGACATTCAGTGTTTCCATTAACTACGCTCCCAACGATAAAATGCATATACTCCGAGTCCCAGTGCTTCCAGAACACGGATTGTCTTTTCCAGCTGAACGGTGGGTTTGCCGTTTTCCAGATCGGAAATGAAGCGGATTCCCGTGTTCGCAACACCTGCCAGCTGCTCCTGCGAAATCCCCTGAGCCTTGCGCGTTTCTCGCACCAGGTTTCCAATTTCCTCTGTACTCCTGAGAGTCTTTCCGTTTAGCGGTTCCATATTCTATTACCGTTCGGGAATAATGTAACACACAAATACGAAAAATCAATACTTTTATTCCCGAGCGGTAAAGAAAATCTCCGCAGATAACTAAAATAAGCCATTCTATTACCGCTCGGGAATACGATTATTTAAGAAAGACTCCTAATAAGTCTATCCATCTCGTGAAATTGTCATTTATCTCCCCTCCTGCGGGCGAATGCCCGCCGAATTTTGAGCCCGCGTAAGCGGGTGAAGGATGAAAGACAGGGGTAAGCCCGCTTTGCGGGCGCAGCCCCTGTCTTTCACAAAAAATTATGGAGCCCATGGAATGGGTGACAGAACTGGTTGCAACTCAATGCATCTACGCTTTCTGTCACCCGTTATCACGGGCTTCGGTTTGTTTTTTTTTAGGGAGCAGACGCTGCGCGTGCTAACGCATGCTTGCACCAGCCTAACGTCTTGCGTCCACTACCGTGGGCTATGAATTTCGCTCGCTTCCGTCTTCGCTAAAGCTACGCCGAGACAGGTCGCTCGCCGATAAATGACAATTTGGCCATCTGAATGGTATCATTCAGACTTAATAGAAGTCCCCTAAGAGTTATGTTATCGGATATAGGAAATGTGAGCTATGGTTTATTGGGAACAGTATCCGCTGCCCAGTCCGACCAACGGGAGGATTTCGTCGCGGCGTAAGCCGCGATATCGTCCACGCGCAGCGTGGATTTCGTCCTTGCCCGCCAGGGCAAGGATTTCGTTTTACTTGCTCACCGGAAACGATATGCGAGAGGCTTCTGGGAATACCGGGGGAAGTTAGCGGCGTAGCATCCGGAAGTACGAGGTTCGAGGTGGGAGGTACGAAGTAATGGAAGCTTGTGCGCAGCTGAGCTGCGCAGGGATTTTGGAAGGTAATCAGCCCCCCTAAACGGGGGCTGAGAGAATTTCGCCTTCGGCGAGAGAATTTCCACCGCAGGTGGAGTGAATTTCTGCTGATGCAGAGAGAATTTCGCGGGCGAGGCCCGCGAGATTTGGGAGTATCAGGCCTGCGCAGTTACTCTGAGCATAGCCACAGCATCTGCCGCAAGGCGGCGGATGGCGGCCTCGCGGTTGGAGATGGCGGGGAGTCCCCAGAGGGTAAAATCATTGTGGGCCACAATATTGAAATACATACCGCGCAGCGAAGTCAGGAACCAGAGCCAGTCTCCCCGCTGCATGCCGGGGAAATGCGCCTGCACGGCATCCTGCCACTCCTGAAGCGCGTAGGAATAGTGGGATTCATACACATCGCGGGTAAGCTCCGGGTCCTCGTAACCCATCTTATTCAGGAAACAGAGCACCTCCTCACCACTGGCCACGGTATCATCCTGCCAGGAGGTGATGGGAGCCAGCAACCAGGAGCAGATAAGAGACTCCGGGTCGTTTGACTCACGGGCTTTCTCCAGCGCCGCCAGACACACCTCGTTATACTGGGTGGAGATATAGGCCAGGGTATCGCGGTACAAATCTGCCTTGTGGCCGAAATGATAACGGATGAGCCCGATATTCACCTCCGCCGCGTTGGCAATATCGCGCACCGCCGCGCCCTCATAGCCCAGGCGGGTGAATTGCTGCACAGCTGCGCGCATAATCTGCGCCTTAGTGTCATCGGATTTGCTCATACCTGATAATCATGACGGCGTTTTTTCTTCTTTTTCTTTTCGCGATCCTCTTCCTGCTTATTGAGAATGAAATCGCGGTCCTCCTTGCAGAACCGGTGCAGCTTCGTACGGGAAATCTTACCACCGTATTCCTTAAGATACACCATCTGATGCTCTTCATCGAAGCGCTGAAGGCGGGCAAAAAGCGTTTCCTTCCCCGTACCGGAGGACCAGGTGCGGTAGCCCTTGGCGGAAAGTTTCTGGCGGTATTCGTCCATCTCCTTCTCCGCAATCACCACACCTTCCTTGAGCAATGACTCCACCTGCTGGGTAAAATCATTGTACCCATCCACTCCCATCACAAACTTTCCGCGGGGAGACACCACCGCCAGTGCCGGCCTGCGCTTCAGACCATAACGACGGGCCAGGCGTTCAATGGCGGCACGGCTGTATTTGGCAGAATCACGCGTGCGGTCATCGATAGACGCGCCGGAGTCCAGTTTCAGGCGCACCACGCGGTCGCGGCACCACTCATTGAATTCCGGGGTTTCCAGAAGCGCCTCACCCAGCAGCGCACTCTTGGGCGCAATAACGGAATCATGGAACCAGATGATGAGCGGACGGCACTCGCGATGCGCAAAACGCGTGGCCCTGCCGTAGTTATCCATCCAGCCGTTGCCATTGCGTCTGGCCTCGAACGCCGCGGTGATTCCCGCAATCTCCGCATCCGGATTATCCGGGTCGGTGAAATAAACCTCGCCCTGCGCGCCGTTGTCAATTTTCTCCAGCTCCTCGGAGGTAGACACATTGTAGCTCTGCGCATTCGGATCCACAGAGCCACCCGTCAGCAGCGGATTCATGCCGGGCATGGAAGGCTCCTCAAAGCCCATGCGGCGCTCGTTCGCCTCCTCCGGGCGCGGCACCGGGTCCTGCTTCTCCTTTTCCGGCTGCTGAAAAACGCTGCACGAGGCCAGCAGCCCCATGCCCGCACACAACAACACTGACCGGAAAAGATGCATTATTCGCCGCGCTCCCTGCGTTTTGCTTCCTGCCAGGCTGCTTCCATTTCGTCCAGCGTGGCGGCGGCCAGACTGATGCCCTGCTCCTTCAGCGTGGATTCCACGGCATTGAAGCGGCGTTCAAACTTGCGGTTGGCATTGAAGAGAGCCAGCTCGGGGTCCACCTTGCGGCGGCGGCAGAGATTCACCACCACAAAGAGCAAATCACCCAGCTCCTCGGCCACATGCGGGTCATCATCCGGCAGCTCCAGCGTTTCGGCCACCTCGGCTGTCTCCTCACGGATTTTCTCCACCACCCCGGCATGGTCCGGCCAATCGAAGCCAACCTTGGCCACTTTCTTGGTAATCTTGTAGGTCTGCAGCAGCGAGGGAAGCCCCTTGCCGCAATCCTGCAGGTAGGGCTTATCCTCGATGGAATGCTCCTTGCGCTTGATGGCATCCCACTGGGACACCACGCCCTCCGCATCGCTCACCGCAGAGGTACCGAACACATGCGGATGCCGGCGCACCAGCTTATCTGCCAGCTCGCGGGCCACCTCGTTGATACCAAAACCGGCCTCCGGGTTCTCCTGAGCCATCTCGGCATGAAAAATCACCTGCAGCAGCACATCACCCAGCTCCTCGCGCAGGTGGGCCCAGTCGCGCTCGCGGATGGCATCAATGCACTCGTAGCATTCCTCAATGAGGCTGCTGATAATGGAATCATGCGTCTGCTCTGCATCCCAGGGGCAGCCACCGGGCTGCCGCAGACGGTGCATGATGGCCACAGCCCGCTCCACCTGACGGTCGGGCTCCTGGCAATGAATCATTTCCTGCTCGGTCATTTCGACTTGCCGTTGCGGCGGTCGCGGCGCTCATTCGTGGCCTTGCCCGCCAGAATATCATCAATATGCTGCACCATATCCCAGGCCACACGGCGGCGCTGATACTTACGCCACAGCAGCTCGCGCAGGGTCTGCCAGTGCTCCTCGGTGAATTCAGCGGGGGTGAACACCACCTCATCGCGCTGGGAGCGGCCCAGCTTGGGAGCCACCATCAGCTGCCACCAGCCACCGAAGTGCTGAGCCTCGTATGTTACCTTGTTACCGTCCGCATCGCGGTCCTGCCAGGAGAATGTTTCCATCTGTTCGTTGGTTTCGTGGGTTAAAATGTTACTTTCTGCTCCCCTGCTGCTTCATCTGCTGGTTGATGGCATTCACATCATCCTGCATAGTGGGGGCAATCTCTGTGACCGGGCCCGCCGTATTCAGAGAAACAATGAGCGGCTTGGAGCGATTACCCCGGTTGTCGTACTTATAAATCACGCGCTGCACCAGCTTGCCCTGCGGGTGGGAATACATGCGCTCCTCCACCAGGCGGGCGCGGCTGTCATACCCGTATGCCACTTTGTAGATGATATTCTTCTTGGTGTGGTCGTAAATGATACACCCCACCAGCTGGCCATACTTACCTTCGGTGTAATCATTCACCGCAGCCAGGCGGCCACTGGCCGTGTAGGAAGAGCAGCGCATGCCGCGCCAGCCCTTCTGGCGCTGGTAAATGGCACGCGTGCCGTCCGGGTGACGCATCACGCGCACCATATCACCGGTTTCATTCAGAACCTCTGTGCTCTGGGCCAGAGCCACAGGCGCCGCAGCCACCACAGCTGCCGCGAAAAGGAACATCAATCGGTGTATCATCTTGCTCATGCCGCTCATTCTACAGATTCGCCCCACTATTGGCAAGCGGAAAGTCAGTCTTTCGCCGCACGCAGAGCCACACGTGTCCCAAAGATTTTGTAGAGAATAGAAATATCAGCAACATTTTGGAAGAAGCCCCCCTCTGCGCAATAAATTGGAATTTGTCGGACCGTAGGCGAGCGGAATTCTGAGCCCCGCCTACTGGCGGGGCGGTAAGTTCAATAGCCCAGGGCGTAAGCCCTGGGGTAAAGTGAAAATAGTAACCGAACCCCGAGCGGAGCGAGCGGGTGGCAGGTTACGAGAGCCGTATTCTTTGGTTCTACCCGTTGATTTTATTTATCTTTCCTCCTTACTAATCTGCCACCCCGCCAGCTGGCGGGGTTTCGGTCTTATTACTACACCATACCCAGGGCTCACGCCCTGGGCTATGGAAAGTGTCGCCCTATCGGGCTCAGAATTCCTCGGGCTTTCAGCCCGACAAAGTCCAATTTATCGAGCTCCGTACTCAAACTTTGGGACACGTGTGGCGCAAAGCCCGCTGCATGGCCTCCACGGTGGCATCAATATCCGCCTCAGTGTGCGCGGTGGAAATGAAGCCGGTCTCGTAGGGAGAGGGAGCCACGTACACCCCCTGCTCCAGCATGGCGTGGAAATAGCGGCGGAACATGTCGAAATTACCGCTCATGGCGGTATCCAGGTCGTACACCGGCTGCGTGGTGAAATGCAGGCAGAACATGGAGCCATCGCGAATGAAGGTCAGCGGCAGCTGCTCATCGCGCAGAACGCGGCACACCCCTTCCTCCAGGCGGGCGCCCAGCTGCTCCAGACGGGTGTAGGAATCGTTCTGCTCCAGGTAATTCAGCTGAGCCAGGCCGGCAGCCATAGCCACGGGATTACCGCTCAGCGTGCCAGCCTGGTACACCGGGCCCAGCGGCGACACGCAGTCCATAATCTCCCGGCGACCACCAAAGGCACCTACCGGCAGACCACCGCCGATAATCTTACCCAGGGTAGTGATATCCGGCACAATACCCGTCTTGCCCTGCACACCGGCAGCAGAAATACGGAAGCCGGTCATCACTTCGTCAAAAATCAGCAGAGCGCCATGCTGCGCCGTAATCTCACGCAGGAACTCCAGATAGCCGGGCCTGGGCAGGTAGAAACCGGCATTCCCCGGGAAAGGCTCCACAATAATACCGGCAATTTCACCCGGATGCTGCGCAAAGGCGCGACGCACCGCCTCGCAATCATTGTACGGCAGCACGATGGTCAGGTTGGCAAACTCCGCAGGCACGCCGGCGCTGTCCGGCTCGCCGTGAGTCAGCGCACCGCTGCCGGCGGCCACCAGCAGACTATCCACATGCCCGTGGTAGCACCCGGCAAACTTGATGATATACTTACGCCCGGTATAGCCGCGGGCCAGTCGCACGGCGCTCATGGTGGCCTCCGTGCCGCTGTTGGTCATGCGCACCTTCTCGATGCTCGGAATCCAGCGGCACACGGTCTCTGCCATGTCCACCTCAATGCGGGTGGGAATACCATAGCCCAGGCCCTGCGGCACCGCCGCCTGCACGGCAGAAATCACGCACTCCGGGGCATGCCCCAGAATCGCCGGCCCCCAGGTGCCCACGTAGTCGATATATTGCTTACCGTCCTCATCCGTCAGGTGTGCCCCGGCTGCTTTGGCCACGAAAAACGGGGCGCGCTCCAGACGACGGAATGCACGAACCGGCGAATTCACACCACCGGGAATCACCCGGCACGCACGCTCAAAAAGCTCCTCAGATATCGACATAAGCCAGAATATACAATAAATCCGGCCACCAGGCAAGCGGATTATCCGTAACCATGAGGGCGGGGAGCCATGAGCTCCCCGCCCCGGTTCTGATGACGAAGCATCCTGACTGAGCAGGCTTACTTCAGACACGGCGTCTCCAGACGCGCATGCATTCTGAGTTTGCCGTTCTCAGTTGTAATCTTAACGCTGGCGCC
This sequence comes from Akkermansia sp., assembly GCA_017546445.1. GTDB lineage: Bacteria > Verrucomicrobiota > Verrucomicrobiia > Verrucomicrobiales > Akkermansiaceae > Akkermansia. The sequence goes on from JAFYWX010000039.1 coordinate 9,477, forward strand.
GGAGCATTGCTGCATGAGCTCCCTGTGCGATTCCAGATTCTTCTCAAGGGATAATGGTTCTACACATGCCTCGTAGCCAGACGCCTGAAGCTTCTGATTGTGATAGTTCGCCAAGCGTTCAAAATACTCATCGTTGTTCTCCAACGCCGGTTCCAACGGTTTAAGGTTCAGCTCAATCTCCATACCACACATCGGTTGACGCTGCGCGACATCAAACAGCCCCACAGCGTTCGACATATCCGAGCATACCGTCAGGCCAGCATCCGACACCACATAGCCAGGTCCATTCTTATGGCGGTATACCCTGGTCTTCTCATCGACAGTAGAGACATCGAAGCTCCACGCTCTGGCTAATTCGTTGGCCGCCGAATTATCAGTCAGGCTGATGACACCTTGAGAAACCAGCTGAAGTTCCCTCCAGCGCTGTTCAAACAGGGGGCCGGAAGTCAGAGGCATATTCAGCGCAAGACGCGGCTGCTGGAGCTGGAAGGTCTCCGTACAGTCAGCATCTGACGAAAGCGACATGTTCTCCCAGCTCTGGGCATCTACCGTGAACGTCAGGCCGCCTGAAAAGGTACTGAAAAGCTCCCTGCCCGTGCTGTTCAGGATACTCAAGCCAGATAACACATAGGCGCTCACCTCTGCAAATCCACGGCGTTCCACTACGCATTCATCATCAAACGAAAGCTCCACCGCATTAGCGATGCTCTGCACGGCCGGAATCAGCTTATTCAGCTCAGGTAAACGCGGAGAAGTGAGCGCCGATGTTCTCAGCGTCACAATGCTCTCATCCTCGACCAACAGAGGCAATTCAGACGACACAAACGCACCACCATGGGCATCACTTTCAAACAGAAGATGAACATCCCCATCATTCCACGCAACAAAAGTGGCAGGCAGAGTATTGTCAGGCAGCAGCAGGCGGCTCAGCTGCTGGCGGAGTTCTTCTATACCATTCTCCGCATCCTTGATAACCGCGGCCCCCTGCGGACGAGACGAAACAAGCACTTTCACTGCCATTTTCAGCACGTTGGCAGCCTCATTCATGATAATTTTTGTCGTCACTCCTGCCATATTGAGTGCCTCCGGGCTCATATACCACGCAGCCAGAGCATTTCCTGAGCAAGCATCCGAGATAAACTTCACCTCATCCGTCTGCTGCACGGTGGTCTCTTCCCCCCCCCTGTTGGTAAGCGTTTCCAGGTCAGAAGACATACCTATGAGCAAGGAACCGCCCTGCATCTTATAGGCAACATGCAGAGGAGCCACCAGCAACTCCTCTGCGAGCTCAATCCCCGCAGACTTCAGGATGCCGGCCAGGCACTTGCTGGTGAAGGTAAGCCCCCTCCAGCCATTCGCCTCGAATCCGGGGATTTCTAAGCCATTCGCCATATACTCTTCCTGAATCCCGAGCCGCCACTTTTCCGCCAGGATGGACAGCAACGGTTCACAGCCAGGTTTTGGCTTCAACGAAACCGAAATATCATCCCACGGATAATTCTCAGCAAGCCCGGCGGAATGTTGCTCAACGTTATTGTTCCTCCGGGAAAGCTGCGTGTACATAGACTCAAAGCGCTGCAGTTTTACCTGAGCATTCGGGCCCAGCAACTCACCATGCGCCACAATAGCCGACACGCAGTTCAGACGAAACAGCCCACTGTAATGAGAGACGAATTCTCTCAGCCGCTCCAGCGAGCCCACCTTCGTCCCGATGGCAACGCTATCCAACAGGTGCAGCCACATGGGATAATTGGTCAGCTTCGGGAATGCCTTCATGACAGCGTCATTGACATTCCTCATATTGATGGCCACCCACGCTTCCGTTGAAGCTGGAAGCGTGTTAAGCGCATCAAAATGCACGGGGCGCTCCATACTCTGCTCCACGGCGGAAGCCGGCGCGGCGGCTGCCCCCTGAGCCAATACGGGCGATACAACGCCTGCCGCCAGAGCGGCGCTCATCAACATCATTTGTGTTTTCATAAGATTATTTTCTATTATCCGTTCTGCTAACTATTATTCTGAGGCCTCTGCCGATTGTTCATGAATACTCCGAAGTCTATCCGCCAGATTCTGCGCACGATTTAACTCTAACTTGAACTCCGGGCAGGCATCTATCAGAGCCCGCATATGCTCCTGCTGCTGCGGGGTCGGATTATTGAAGACGTTAAACGGCTCGGGATTGCTACATATCTCGCCGGCAATATACCAGCCTGCAGCCTCTGACATTCCCCCACTGGCAGCGCTCCTTATTCTATCCAGCAACAGTTCACCGGCTGCATTATGCACCTTCATCAGCTGCACAAGCTCCGCAACATCCATTTCCACAGGTTCTCCCACCAGAATGGCCGTCCGCAGGAATATCCGATACAGCGCGAATATCGTCCTGTCGTAATCATTAAACGATTCCGGAAGATCATTCTTCAATGTACTTATCAGCGAGTACATTGCCTCCAGACGCTCGCTGTCCATCGCTTTATCAACCGCATCGTTCATCTGCAACAGCATATAATGCAAAAACTTATGCCTCAATTCAGCGTTGGTATCCATGACTTCCCTTACCGTTTCACTGTCCTTAATCTTATCCATGAGCACTTTCGTTTTCAGAGAAATCGCCAGGCTCAGCTGCATCACCGCGTCCGACATTCCCATTTCGTCATGTTCCTGAATTTTCTCCTGCACCCGCTGGATGGCAGACAGAATTACCGATAATTCACCGACCGTCTTTGCAGGCTCCGAAGCATCAGTAAGATACAGTTTTTCCATATACGCCAGATTAAGCGTGTACCACAACAAGACCTCCCGCTCATACGGCGAAATATCCTTGATATTCCTGGACAACTCCTTAATGGTATAGTAAATCAACCTCACATCCGCAGATATCAACTCTGAGATTCCACCAGTCCAGATAGTGGCACCCAGCAGCAGGCACCGCTGAATCTCAGCCACAAGCTCCGGGCAGGACTCCTCCACAGGAAGGAGTTTTTCCCTGTTCTGTTCGAACAGCTCAGGTACAGCCTTGAGCCATGCCACATTCTCATCCTCATAGCGCATATACGCCATCGCAGCATCCTCGTGCATCACCACATTCTCCTTGCCCTTCATTCTGTCATGCAGCACCGCGAGGGCAGCGTTGATTACCTTCATCTTCTGATACACCTGACCGGCAGATTCTGCCGTCAGGTCGCTTAGAAGCAAGCCGCACCTGCTCAGGAGGTGCAGCCAAACGAGTCTGTCCTTGTCAAGTGCCGTATAGGAATCCGGCAGCTGAGATGTCAGGGAGTCAATCAGAACCATATGTATGGGCACCAGATGATCGAAAGCGTTCTTGATTGTCTCATCAAAACGGGATACGGTCTGGTGGAAGCGTTCATCCTGTTCCCTCAGGGGAAGAAGCCTTGACTTGACCTGCTCCTTGCTCAGCACCACAATCATCTGTCGCAGAGTCTCTGCTATCTCAGTCTGGCTTTCCGGCTTGTGACAATCCAGGCATTCCGGGTTCAGGATGAGGACAAAAAGAGAAAAGCGCTTCGTGAGTTCTTCCTTGTAAGCATCGACATCACCGATATCAGAGGCACAAAGAAGAGTACAAGTACCTGCGCTGAGACTCCTTAACTGCGATGCTACATCCCGGGCTTCAGCCTGCCCGGCAGCAGCCGCAAGCATCACCATCGGGGCGGACAAGAGTGTAACCAGCTTATTTGTATTCATAGCAATTATTTCTATTCAGTTAGACATACGACGACGGCGCTCGATTTCCCCACCTATTGCAGCGGAACAGTCATGGTGGCACTTCTGGACGGCTATGCGTATAGCCATATTCAAGGCCATCTGAGAGGCACGGGGCAAGAGCACCTGCACACAGGCGAGGGAACCGCCCTCAGCTGCAGAGTAAAGAGGGGAATGCTGCATTTTATCGCAGGCATTCACATCAAACCGACCACTCTGCACCAGCAGCCCCAGACTGACATGATGCTTATTCAGTGCTGCTGCATGCAGCGGGTTCTTGCCATCCTTTGTGGTAGCCTCTGCATTCAATCTGCTGTGATTCAGAATCCTCTTCAGCACCTTCACATTACCATACTTGGCAGCGATGTACAGAGGCGTTCTGCCGGCAGCATCCGCGTAGTTCACCTGAGACGCATCGCGATGAATGATTTTCTGCACGATACTGTCCAGGCCGTACTGGATCGCCAGATGAATGGGAGCCTTGCCGTCATGATTACGAACATCGGTGTGCACACGTTCATCATGAAGGAACATATCCACCAATTCTTCCTCCGCCTCTTTATCCTTCACGTTGATGATAGCCCACATCAGCGGGGTCTCGCCATCAGAATCTTTCTTGTTCACATCAATTCGACTATCCTCCAGCAGCATCTTCACGATGTCGAGTTGAGGCTCCACCAATGCGACATGCAAGGCGCCCAATCCATCGGAGAATTCATTAAGCTCCAGTCCCTTCTCTTTGAGCAACAGCTTCACCATATCCGTACGTCCCAGTCTGATGGCACGTTCCAGTATCGTCATATTACCAACTTCTGCGTTCACATCAGCTCCGGCTCGCAGGAACAGGGACAACAGGCGAGCTTCATTCTTCTGAACGAACTCGAACAAGGCAGCATTCAGCTGGGTTTCCCGATCTCCCTGGATTTTCAGGGACTTCAGGACATGGTCAACCATGGCCTTCTCCATGATGAGACAGACAGGCCCACCGGGAGCAGCGACATCCAGCGGAATCCGGCCATTATAATCCACCCTGAATAAGAGAAACGGCGCTAACTCAGATAAATACCGAACGCACTCCACCTTGTCAGCACCAGCAGCAAGATGAAGTGCATGCTGGCCATCCTTCGTGGTAGCAACCAGAGAGCAGCCCGGGGTCTTCAGCAAAGACGCGAGCGCCCTGATATTACCATGGCGGGCAGCCTCGCACACAATAGGCGTACCTGCTTCGTTCACCACATTACGACTCACCCTTGCCTGCAGCAGCAAATCAAACACCAGATCATCGCCACTGCTCACCGCCTGGAACAGGCTGGATTTATACTGCTTCGGTTCAATTCCCATGGAGAGAAGAACCTTCGGAGCATTCGCCATCATATGTTCCTTTACCATTTCTCTGATTCCGGCGGTCTCCTCACCACTGCATGCATCAAAAACCTCCCGGGTGACGACGATATCGGGATATTCCAGCAAAGCCTTGACCATTTCCTCATTTCTGAGCCTTACCGCCAGCAGCAAAGGTGTGGCTCCACGATTATCGCGGAGTTTTGTGTCGACATCCGCCTCTTTCAACAACATCTTCGCCAGCTCAGTACGTTCAAGGGCAACTGCCATATGCAAGGGCGAACACCCATCGGCATCCTGTGCATTGCAAAGCTCGTGCGCACGCTGTAGAACGAGTTTCAGACACTCCGGGTTGCCGGATGCTATCGCAGAGTGAAGAATGGTCTGCGTCTTATCGGTGCGCTGCGATATCTCAATGGCCTTATGCGAGAGCAAGGCCCCGGCAATGGCCGGTTTGCCACGCAGAAGCGCCAGATGCAAGGGCTCAACCAGGTGCGTGGGAGTTGTCTGATTCACCGATACCCGGGTATCATCAAGCAGGATTTCCACACACTCCATCCGGCCAGCCTCAACGGCGGCCTGCAGGGGCGTACGGCCCGACTTTCCACCAGCTCCGGCAACGTCAACGCCATCTGCAGCCAGCAGCATACGCAGGCAATCGACATGCCCATTCAGAGCCGCCTTCACCAATGCAGTCTCTCCGTCTTCATCCACAGCCTGCACATTCACCCCCGCCCACAGGAGCAAACGAAGATTAGTCTTCTCATTCTGAGCAGCACTCCTCAGCAGCGCAGTATCATAAAGTTCGGGAGTAATGCCTGCGTTCTTCAGCATTTCTCCAGCTACTCGCTTCATCTGAGTGATGATGAGCTGAGCGCAATCTTCATTTCCGTTTTCCCGTGCCACCCGGCATGCGGTCTCCACGTCATTCTCCAGAATCGCCGGGATGACAGCGCCATGTTCGATGATGGCTACGATACACTCCTTGCTCCCCGACAGCGCAGCATACACGAACGGCGTATAACCATCCGCATCCGGCTCCGTCATGCTCACGCCGGCCCGCAGCAGCAGCTCCACTACCTCTCTGTTATCGCGTCCTATTGCATCAAGTAAATAAGTGAAATATTGCGACTCATCAATCTGAGCCTCGGTCAGCACACGCCGGGCGGCCTCGAAGGACATCGTACCCTGAGCATATGCCATTGACAACGCCATACCTCCCAGCAAAACAATATTTCTCAGCGCGCTCGAGCAGCTTTTCATCCGGCGGCATCTGCTCTCGCTACCCGGCCTGTGTGTGGTTAAATTACTTTCCATTTCTATCCGTTTTCCGTTAAAATTGTTATCACTACCCAAATAAGAGAAACATCAGTCTAACCACTCAGATTGCAGGTGTCAACCCAAAAGAAAGAATTCATAACTAATACAGACACAATACTATCTCCGCCGCCAATCTCTGGCTGAAAAAAATAACGCGAAGACAGAAGCTGACAGCAGGCCCGGGCTGACAGTCCGCCCAGGCTCTTCCCCCGGCCCAACACAGCCATGGGTTCACCTGGGGCAAAAAAAGAGGGAACCCGTATCCTCGCTTACAGGAAACGCAGCCAGATGTAAACAGAGGAAATGACAACCGAGAGCAGCATGAGCGGGAAGCCCACCAGGAAATACTGCATGAAGCTCACGCGCAGCTTGTGCTGGCGGGCCAGGCCCAGAGCCACCACATTGGCGCTGGCACCAATCACCGTACCGTTGCCACCCAGGCAGGCGCCCAGGGAAAGAGCCCACCACAGAGGCTCCAGATTCGCATAACCCATGGCCCCCATATCCTTTACCAGGGGAATCATGGTGGCCACAAAGGGGATATTATCCACGAAGGCGCTCATCAGGGCACTGAGCCAGAGCACGCTCATCGTAGTGGATACCGGTTCACCGCCGGTGAGCTCCATAGTCTTGGCAGCCAGCCAGTTGATGATACCGTTCACCTCCAGACCGCCTACCAGCACGAAGAGCCCCACAAAGAAGAAAATGGTAGTCCACTCAATCTTGGAGAATACGAACTCCAGCGCCTTCTCGCGGTCAGGCATGGTCAGCAGCAGCAGCAGGGAAGCACCCGTCACGGCAATCGTGCCGCTCTCCAGCCCCCAGTTGGGGATGAAGCCATGGCAGCAGAACAGAAGAATCGTGAACGCCAGCGTGAACAGACTGCGCACCAGCAGGCCCCAGCTGCGGATAAGGCCACCCAGCTTGATGTTCATGATACGCTTGAGGTTCTTGTTGGACTGAGCAAAATCCTTCCGGTAAATGAAAAGAATAATACCCATGGTCAGCACAAAGGAAATCACACACGGCAGGGTGAGATTCCAGATAAAATCCGTGAAGCTGAGCTCCTTCACCTGGCTGGCAATCATGATATTGGGCGGGTCACCAATCATGGTGCAGGTACCGCCGATATTGGATGCCAGAATCTGCGCCATCACGAAAGGCAGCGGCGATACCTTCAGGTCCTTAGTCAGCGTAAAGGTAATCGGCACCGTGAGCAGCACTGTGGTCACGTTGTCCAGGAAAGCAGAACAGATAGCCACCATGCAGGAAAGTGCTATGAGCAGCTTCACCGGGTTACCGTTTGTTTTCTGGGCAGCCCATACGGAAAGGAAACGGAACAGCCCCGTCTTGCTGAGCACCAACACCTGAATCATCATGCCAATCAGCAGTGCCAGGGTATTGAAATCAATGTGGTGAATTGCCTGCTCCTGGGAAATCACACCAGCCAGCACCATGAGCATGGCACCAAAGAGAGCAATCACTGTCCGCTGCACCTTTTCCGAAATAATCAGCCCGTAGGTAATCAGGAAAATGACAAGCGCAACTGTGACATGATACGACATAATGAGAAGCGAGGGGCTGAAACAGTACACCTTCTGCCCCCTTTTGGCAAGCTTTTTCCAACTTTTTTGCTTGTCAGACGCCTTTCTTACCAACTAACTTTATGAAAAAACTAGATTTTACTTCACATTCTGCTCAGGATTATGTAGAATGCATGTACGAATTATGGCTACACGCATGCAAAAGACCCTTGCCAAGTGCACCTCTACGCTCGAGGGCACATCGCTGCACACCGGTCAGACGGTGAAGCTCGTCATCAAACCCGCTGAGCCGAACACCGGTTTCAAGTTCCGCCGCATCGACCTGCCGGACAAGCCTTTCCTGGATGCCTCTGCCGCCAAGGTACAGTCCGTGGAGCGCGCCACCACCATTGCAGATGGTGCGGTGAAGGTGCACACGGTGGAGCACATCCTTTCTGCCCTCACCGGCATGGGCGTGGACAACGCCATTATTGAAATGGATGCCAACGAACCCCCCATTGGCGATGGTTCCGCCCTTCCCTACGTGGAGATGATTAAGAAGGCCGGCATCGTGGAGCAGAACGCCCCGCTGAAGGTCTGGGAAATCCGCGAGCCCATCAAGGTGGAGAACAAGAATGGCTCCACCATCGTCATCATGCCTTCCCGCGAGTTCCGCATCTCACTCACCGCCGTGGGCCCGAACGGACGAGTGACGCAGTATTTCGACAGCGTCATCACCCCGGAGACCTACGAGAAGGAACTTTCCAATTCCCGCACATTCTGCTTCTATGAGGACATTCAGCCGCTGCTGGAAAAGGGCCTCATTCAGGGCGGCACGCTGGACAACGCCATTGTCATCAAGGGCGAGGAATACCTCTGCGCCGGCGGCCTGCGATTCCACAACGAATGCGCCCGCCACAAGGCCATGGACCTCATCGGCGACTTCATTCTCTGCGGCCACCGCATCATGGGCCACGTGATTGCCATCATGCCCGGCCACGGCATCAACACCCAGATGGCAGCCAAGCTCCAGCAGAAGTATGAGAGCATGGAAGCCCTGCGTCCGAAGCCCATCACCATCCCCAACGGTGAAGCTGTGCTCGACATCCTGGAAGTCATGAAGGTTCTGCCGCACCGTTACCCCTTCCTCATGGTGGACCGCATCATCGATTTCGAAGGCGACCGCAAGTGCATCGGCCAGAAGAACGTGACCATGAACGAGCAGTTCTTCCAGGGCCACTTCCCCGGCCACCCGGTCATGCCCGGCGTGCTCCAGGTGGAGGCCATGGCCCAGGTTGCCTCTGTACTCATGCTCCGTCTGCCTGAAAATGCCGGCAAGATTGGCTACTTCATGAGCTGCGACAAGGTCAAGTGGCGCCGCCCCGTGGTGCCTGGTGATGTGCTCCTCATCGAGACTGAGCTTACCAAGATGCGCGGTGCCATCGGCGTTGCAGTTGGTCGTTGCACAGTAAATGGCGAGGTAACTTGCGAAGCAGAACTCAAATTCATGGTCTCTGACGCGTGAAATTCACGCTGATATCGAAAAAAATGAAGAACGGTGCTTGACATACGCCGATTTTCGGGTATCATATCGCACCCGGCCGTTTCATGCGGCCTCACAGAAACCACTTCAAACACACTAAGATATTATGAGCAAGAGAACATACCAGCCTTCCAAGCGCTGCCGCAAGCGCCAGTTCGGTTTCCGCGCCCGCATGGCAACCAAGAACGGTCGCGCCATCCTCGCCCGTCGTCGCGCCAAGGGTCGCAAGCGTCTTCTGCCCAAGGGTGCAGAGGTGCAGTACAAGCGCCACATCATCCAGCACGGCTAAAGCCCCGGCAGGGTTTCTGTTAGAGAGTACCCCGGGTGCTCCCTGCCCCCCTGCAGGAGAAACCAACGCCCTGTTTACGATGCAGCTGAAGCGGCACCAAACCATGAAGCGAGCCAGTGAGTTCGCCATGGTACGTGCACAAGGCTCATCCGCAGCAGGGCGTTTTCTTGTGCTCAGCACCCTGCCCTATTCCGGCGAGGGTGCGGGCGCAAAGGAATCCCGATTCGGGATTATTACAACGAAACGGCTGGGCCACGCCGTGGTGCGCAATCTTCTGCGCCGCCGCATCCGAGAGATACTCCGAGCCCACGGAGAACCGCTGCGGCAGGGGCATTATGTTGTGCTGATACCGCGCCACACCGCCGCCACAGCCGATTATAGTGAGCTTGAGAAGGACTTTAAGCGCCTGCTCAAGCGAAAGCATTTTACCAACTGAACCACCCCCGGATGCTGAAGCGACTCGTCATCCTGCCGGTATTATTCTACAAACGATGCATCAGCAAACCGCTGCATGTACTTTGTGGACCAAACAGCGGATGCCGTTTCCAGCCCAGTTGCTCTACATACTTCATTCAGGCCGTGGAAACCCACGGTGTCATCAAAGGAGTAGGGCTGGGAATATGGCGCATACTGCGCTGTAATCCATGGGGCGGATGCGGACACGACCCAGTGCCGCCCCGCCACCAGAAGTAAAGATTTCCCCACAGAATTTCACAAAAATATCAACCACTAACTAACCTAGATAACAGCTATGGATAAAACAGGATGGTTTGTTGTATCGCTCTGCGCAGCCCTGCTGGGCCTGCAGTGGTATTACAACAGCAACAAGGAACAGGCACCCCAGGCTCCCGCAGCCCCGGTTGCAGCCACCGCCCCGGCAGACCCCGCAGCAACACCGGCCACCCCGGCAGCAGCTGCAGTAGCCGCCACCACACCGGCTCCGGCAGCCCCCGCCGCCGAGAAGGCAATCATCGCCAGCCTCATCAGCAAGAACTCTGAAGGCAAGCCGGTTGCCAAGTACAACTTCAGCAACATCGGCGGCAGCATCAGCGGCGTGGAAATGATTGGTCAGGCCATCAACAGCACCCGCGATGAGCTGAAGGACACCGATGTGAGCATCAACGCCAACCCGGAGCACGGCATCGGCACGCTGATGTTCGGTCTTTCCAACGACCGCGCACCCCTGTTCGACAACGCCGTGTACGAATACCGCGCCGACCTGAGCAACGACAGCCAGGTGACCTTGCTGGGCCGCGTGGGTGATCTCATCGTGCGCAAGGTATACACCCTCAAGTCTCTGAAGAAGGGTGAGGACACCATCGAAGGCAATGCCTACGTGCTCAACCTGAAGATTGACGTACAGAACACCTCCGGCCAGACGCTGAATGCTCAGGACTGGGGTCTCTACGCCGGTGGCATGGGCCAGATTTCCAAGGATGAATCGGCCTACTACACCTACCACGTGCGCCTGGAGGACGGCAGCTTCGAAAAGAACAACGCCAGCGATTTCCGCCCCTGGCTCGGCAAGGCCAAGGAACGCAGCTACGATAAGGATGCTGACAACCTGGAATGGGCAGGCGTGATGAACCAGTACTACGCTTCCATCGTGAAGCCGGATAAGACCAGCGGCAACAACGCCCTGTATGCTGCCCCTGCCCAGTTCCCCCTGCAGGTGAGCGGTGATAAGACCGAATGCGTGGAACTTGCCCTCGGCATGCCCGATTTCGCCCTGGCCGGCAAGACCGACACCATGATGGGTGGCCAGAAGAGCTTCTCTTACGACATCTTCACCGGCCCGAAGCTCAACCTCATGCTGGATGAGATGACCGATGATTTCCGCATGATTGACCGCGTGATGGACTACGGTATCTTCACCATCATCGCCTATCCCATGAACTGGCTCGTGAACCTGTACCACGGCTGGCTGGGCAACTGGGGCTGGGCCATCATCGCCATGACCCTCACCATCCGTCTCCTCATCTGGCCGCTCTACCGCAAGAGCTACACCAGCATGAAGCGCATGAGCCTCCTGCAGCCGCAGATGCAGGCCCTCAAGGAGAAGTACCCGAACGACCAGCAGAAGGTGCAGATGGAGATGATGAAACTCTACCAGCAGTACGGCATCTCCCCCATGGGTGGCTGCCTGCCCATGCTGCTGCAGATGCCCATCTTCTTCTCCTTCTTCTATGTGCTGCAGACGGCTGCAGAGTTCCGCGGTGAAGGCTTCATCGGCTGGGTGACCGACCTTTCCCAGATGGACACCGTGTTCTCCTTCTCCTGCATGGGTTATGAGATTCCGGTGAACATCCTGCCCATCCTCATGGCTACGTCCACCATCATCCAGATGCACATGACTCCCGCCACGGGCGATGCCACGCAGGTGAAGATTATGCGCTGGATGCCTCTCATGTTCTTCCTGTTCTGCTACACCTACCCCAGCGCCCTGGGTCTGTACTGGACCACCAGTAACCTCATCTCCATCCTCCAGACCATCATCATCCGCCGCATGCCGGCCCCCACTCTGGAGAAGGTGCAGAAGAAGAAAGGAGCCAAGAAGAGCTTCATGGAGCGCATGCTCGAGCAGCAGGCCGCCCTGGAGCGCCAGCGCCAGGCCCAGCAGGGCAAGTAAATAATCCCCCTCTTTCAATCACCACGCCCCGCAGCATTCCTGCGGGGCGTTTTTCTCCCCTCAAGACACATGAAAAAGCTTCTCACACTTCTCCTTACCGGTCTGGCCTGCGCCGCAGACCAGATTTCGCTGGATACCCGGTTCATTGATGCCAATGGGCAGGCCTCCTCGCTATATGAGAACCCCGGTCTGGCCGCACATGCGGGAGACCTGGAACCGCATTGGCTGCGGGAGGCCAGCATCACCGTCTACGTCAAAATCGATGAACTGCTGGGCGCGGATGCCCTGAAGGAAGGCACCCGCTACCGGGTGGACGAAATCACCTGGCAGGGGCACCCGCAAGACTGGTTTGTGGGTGGATGCCGCCACGTGCGCATCGCCAACGGTCGCGAATACGCGGACGTATACAGCATCGAGAAACACAGCGAGCGTAAGCACGGTGTCATCTGCAAGGAAAGCGACACCCCGATATACTTCGACAAAGATTCCGTGCTGGAGGTCAATCTCCGCTGGCTGAACGCCACCCCCGGCGGCATCTACATGCGCTATTTCGAAGCCCCGGAGCACGCCCGCATCACCGGCACCGCCATGAACCTGACCCCCGAAGGCAAACTGGCCGGCGGCATTGCCGGGGAAAACTTCTACAACAAGAAATGGCGCTATAACAGCCCCGCCATCCGCATCAAGGCCACTGCAGATGACTCTCTCCAGACAAAAGAACTCACCAAATCCCTCTGTCTGGTTCTGGAGGCGCTTGCCTTCATAGTGCTGGTCATCCTGTACCTGAAAGCCCGCCGCCAAGCCAGCCGATAATGAAACAGATTCTGATACCTGCCCTGCTGCTGTGCTGCCCCCTGCTCTGCGCCAATGAGAAGGACGCAGTGGCGCAACTCTGGCAGGACTATGTGGAACTGGGCATGCTGGACAAGCTGCTCAGCGAGCTGGAAGCGGAAAGTCGGAAGAGAGACACAGCCCGGGAACCGGAACTCACCCGCACCCTGCTGTCCCACTGGGAGGCCATCATGCAGCGGCGGCGCTGGGGCTCTGCCACCATCCGCTGGGATGGAGACGGGGCCTATGGTTCGATAAGTTACCGCAACCAGGACCTGCCGCTCGAGCTGCAGCAGCAACTCCATGACTACCAAATCTACCGGGCCAACCTGACAAGAACCGGAAAACTGAACGAGGAAGAAAAGAAACTCCACTTTGAGCTGTTCTCCAAGGTGGAGGACTGCATCAACAGCGCCCCCAATGCCGAAAAAATAGACCAGATTATCCTGCACATCCACCGGGAGGAATACCCCCAGGCCACCAGCCGGCTGGCACAGCTGCGCCAGGAACACCCGGACTACTGCCCACAGGCCTTTGCCGAACTGTCAGCAGCCCTGGCTACCCCCAATCGGCTGCAGCTTCTCCTGCTCTGCACCAGACTCCCCCTCGGTGTCATCTGGGAGACGCATATCGTGGAATAAATGCAATTTCCCGCCCGCAAGGGCGTGTTTTTCTGACATTCCGCGTGACGAATGGTTAGAAGTGTGATAAAATGCGCGCGCGCATCCAACATACGGCGATGACTAAAACAGACTTTCTAGTAATCGGCAGCGGTGTGGCGGGACTGAGTTTTGCCCTGCGCGCCGCCGAATATGGCAAGGTGACCATCCTCTGCAAGAGTGATCCCTTGGTATCGAGTTCTGCCAAGGCACAGGGCGGTATTGCCGCCGTGATTGACAAGAATGACACCTTTGAAGAACACATAGCCGACACGCTGGATGCCGGAGCCGGGCTGTGCGATGTGGATGCCGTGCGCACCATCGTGGAAGAAGCCCCCGCTGCCATCGAGGAATTGCTCAACTGGGGTGTGGATTTCGACACCGAGGAAAACGGCGAGTTCGACCTGGGGCGCGAAGGCGGCCACGGCAAGCGCCGCATTCTGCACACCAAGGACACCACTGGACTGGAAATCAGCACCAAGCTCCTGCGCTGCGTGCAGCAGCATCCGAATATCACCCTGCTCGACCACCGCATCGCCATCGACCTCATCACCACTGCAAAGCTCGGCTGCGTGACTGAGGACCGCGTGCTGGGAGCCTATGTGCTCGACCCCGCCACAGGCGAGGTGGAAATCTTCCGCAGCGACCGCATCATGCTGGCCACCGGCGGCACGGGGCGTGTGTACATGTACACCACTAACCCCGCCACCGCCACGGGCGACGGCGTGGCCATGGCCTGGCGCGCCGGTGCCAATGTCTCCAACCTGGAGTTCGTGCAGTTCCACCCCACCACCTTCTACAACCCCAAGAGCAGCGACCGCGACGGCCTCACCTTCCTCATCTCCGAAGCCGTGCGCGGCGAAGGCGGCGTGCTCCGTGGCCCGGATGGCCAGGAGTTCATGCAGAAGTATGACCCCCGCAAGAGCCTGGCCCCGCGCGATATCGTGGCCCGCTCCATCAACCACGAAATTCTGCGCACCGGCCACCCCTGCATGTACCTGGACATGACCCACAAGCCCAAGGGTTTCATGGCCGAGCGTTTCCCGTACATTTACGAAACCTGCAAGAGCTACGGCGTGGATGCCGAGGTGGACATGATTCCCGTGGTGCCCAGCGCCCACTACCAGTGCGGCGGTGTGCAGACGGATACGGACGGCCAGACCTCCCTGCGCGGCCTGTTCTGCGCCGGCGAAACCGGCTGCACCGGGCTGCACGGTGCCAACCGCCTGGCCAGCAACTCCCTGCTGGAATGCGTGGTCATCTCGAAGCGCGCCCTGCAGCGCATGCTGCGCACCCTGCCCCTGGCCCACAAGATGGAGGAATACCCCATTCCCGAGTGGAAGCACGGCGAACGCGTGCCGCAGGATGACCTGGCCATTCTCTACCACTGCTGGGACGAAGTGCGCCGCACCATGATGGACTATGTGAGCATTGTACGCACCAACCGCCGCCTGCAGCGCGCCGCCACCCGACTGCGCAACATCAACCGCGAAATCAACGAATACTACTGGGGCTACCGCGTCACGCCGGAAATCATCGACCTGCGCAACCTGGCACTCACCGCTTCCCTCATTGTGGACTGCGCCATCCGCCGCCAGGAATCCCGAGGTCTCCACTTCACCCTGGATGCCCCGGACAAGCTGCCCGTGGCCACGCCGAGCGTGCTGCATAACTGGTAATAAGTCTACATGCTGAGGTTGTTCCCCATTGCATTTCTGGCGCTCCTGCTCCTGGCTCCGGCACAGGGGCAGCACGTCCGGACAAGCATCAGCGGCTCAAACCTCGGCAAACTCAAATCCACACCGGTCAAAAAGCGGCGCATGACCGATGAAAATCTGCGCAAGGCCGCCATTCAGGCAGGGCCCATGCGCCCGGAGTTCGACCAGAGCCACCGCAACAATTTCCCTGACCCGAAAACCCAGGGCAACCGCCCCAGCCCCGGCGCCTATCCTTGGCATTTCGATATCACCGCCACCTATTTCTACATAGGCGAGCAGGCCACAAAGAACAACCCGGTTCCCAACACGGCCAGCAGCTGGGACAGTGCGTGGGATGATAACTACGGCGGTTTCGATGACCCGAACCCGGCTAACCGCTGCCCGAAAACCTATGCTCCGCTAGGCTTCACCCCGCAGCTCAATCCCTTCTACGTAGCCCTGCCCTACAACGACATCGACAAGGGCGGCCCCAAGCCGGAAGCAGCGAAGGTAATCCCCTGGTACCGGCATTACAAGGACGGCAAATACGTATCCGTATGCCGCGGCACCTGGGTGCAGATTTATTACAACGGGCGCTACTGCTTTGCCCAATGGGAGGACTGCGGTCCCTTCCTCACCGATGACTGGCAGTACGTTTTCCTGGGTGCCCGCCCAAGAAACAAATCCAACAAATGCGCCGGTATCGATATTTCCCCGGCGGTGCGCGACTACCTGGGCATCAAGGGAGGCACAGCCACCGTGCACTGGCGCTTTGTGGAATTTCACCGCGTGCCGGGTGGCCCCTGGGCCCGCTACGGCAAGGATAACCCCTTCATCAACCCGGAGCTCAAGCGAGCCATTCTCAAATTCAAGCGCAAGCACAACATCATCACCACCAAACGCTGATTCCGCATGTTCAAGAATCTCCTTTTCGACTGGTCCGGCACCCTTTGCGATGACCTGGCTCTCACTCTGGAAGCCACCAACTACGTACTTTCCCAATACGACCTACCCCCGCTCACCCGCGAGCAGTTCCGCGATGAATTCCAGCTTCCCTACCCGGATTACTATGCATGGAAGACCCCCGGTGCCAAGCTGACCGACCTGGAGAAATACTACCGCCACGCCTTTGACAACGCCGTCACGCAGGTGACCATCATTCCGCACGCCAGGGCATTTCTGGATTTCTGCCGCAGCCGTGGCATCCGCTGCTTCATCCTCACCAGCATGGACCCGCGTGCCTTTGACGAGCAGGCCCGCTATCTGGGATTGAAGGATTATTTCGAGCACATTCACTCCGGCGTGCGCAACAAGGAGGAGTACATCTACACCCTGCTCCGCCAGCATAACCTCAACCCGGCAGATACCGCCTTCATCGGCGATATGCAGCACGATATCAACGCCGCCCACTGCGCCGGCATCATCGGCATAGGCGTGCTCACCGGTTACAACAATGCCGCCCAGCTCTCCGTTTCCAACCCGGATTTGACCGTGCCGCACCTCGGCGCCCTGCAGAGTCTCATGGAGCGCAGCGGCAGCGGCCCGAAAACCCAGGTGGCCGATACCATTCATGTAAACGGCCTGGAGTTCACCTGCCACATCGGCGTGCCGGAGGAAGAACGCGCCGTGCCGCAGAAGCTTGTGGCCAACATCTGCATCACCCCGCAGACCACCTTTGCTGATATGCGCGAGGAGCTGGAGCGCACCATCAACTACGATGCGCTCTCCCGCCACCTCATGGCACTGGCTCAGGCTGAACCCACCGTGCTGCTGGAAACCCTCTGCCACCGCATGGCCACCGCCTGCGTGCAGGACTTCGGCGCCGCCACCGCCACCGTGGAGCTGCATAAGTTCATCCTGCCCTTCACCAGCTCCGTCTCCGTGCGCTGCACCGTGTAACCACCGCTGGCGATTGTGGCGTTTTTCTCACAATTTGCGCCTTGCGTACGCGCGCGAGGCGTGATAGGATATCCAAGTCAGAACATTTTACTTTTTTAATGATGAAATACCAAACCCTGCTTGCAATTCCTCTGTTGCTGTGTGGAGCAGCAACCGCCCAGATGCCGGGCAAGATGGTCACCTACGTGCAGGCCGAAAAAGCTGTCCAGGGACAAGACAAGGTTGTCCGCAAGAGTATCGGACGCACGGAAGCTGTACGCCATGTCACCATTCGCGCCGCCGTGGAGGGCCGCATGACGAAGGTTCATTTTCAGGAAGGCGCCATGGTGAAGAAAGGCGACCTGCTGCTTGAAATTGACCCGCTGCGCTATACCGCAGCCGTGAAACAGGCTGAAGCATCCGTGGCCCAGCTGGATGCCCAGATAATCTACGCCACCAGCCGCTACAAGCGCTTTGCCTCACTGGCCGCCCAGCAGGCCGCCTCCCGAGAGGACTCGGAAACCGCCAAGGCCGCCATGGAGGAGCTCAAAGCCCGCCGCGCCGGAGCCGAAGCAGAGCTTACACGCGCCCGCAAGGACCTGGCCGATTGCCAGATTCATGCCGAAATCGATGGCCGCATCGGGCGCCTGACCAATGGCGAGGGCAACTACATCACCAAGGGTGAGGCCATGGCCACCATCACGCAGATGGACCCGATTTACGTGCGTTTCCCGCTGAGTCAGAACGATGTGAACGGCATTTTCCACGGTCCGAAGGAAATTGGCAATGTGACCGATGTGCAGCTGACCCCGGCAAACGGACGCAGCTACGCCAGCAAGGGCCGCATCACCATCGTGGATAACCAGCTGACCGGCAGCACGGACTCCTACACCCTGTGGGCAGAGTTTGAAAACCCGGAGGAGCAGCTGACCCACCGAGGCATCGGCGCGCTGAGCATCAGCCTCACTTCCCTCCGCGAGGTCTGCATGGTGCCCCTCACCGCCGTGCACTATGACACCAAGGGCGCATTCGTCTACATCATTGACAGTGAAAGCAAGGTCGTTCGCCGCGATGTGATAGCCGGCACCATTCAGGGCCGCATGCAGGCGATTTACGAGGGTGTGCAGCCGGGTGAAACCGTCATCAGCGATGGCTCCCACAAGACTCGCCCGGGCGCTGTGGTTCGCCCCGTCTTTGCCGATGCCACGGTGAACGAACCGGGCTCCGCCATGGGCGGCGAACTTGCCCCGCTGGAGGTGGAAACCGATTCGGTGGTCGAGATACAGGACCCGACAGTGCTCACCATTGAGACGGCTCGACTGGAAGCCATCAACACCGTGGAAATGCGTCCGCTTGTGCAGGGCGTACTGCAGGAGCGCACCTTCACAGAAGGCGACCGCGTGCAGAGGGGTGCAGAACTCTTCCGCATTGACCCCACCCGCTACCAGGCCACGGTGGATGGTTGCAAGGCCGCTATTGACCAGCTGAACATCAAGATTGAAGACGCACGCACCAAGTACGAGCGCCAGCAGAAACTGGTGGGCATGAATGCCAGCAGCAAGGATGACCTGGAAAACGCCCTGGCCAACCTGAATGAACAGGAAGCCGCGCTGGAGGCCGCCAAGGCCAGGCTGGCCGTGGCCCTGGATGACCTGGACCGCTGCGTCGTGAAGGCCCCCATCAGCGGCCGCATCGGCCGTACCCTTCTTTCCCGAGGCAACTATGTGACCGACATCAAGACCCCGCTGGTGCGCCTGGTGCAGCTGAGCCCGATTTATGCCCGTTTCCCGCTGAGCGAGAAGGACATCCTCTCCATTTACGGCAACAGTAATAAGCTGGAGGAACAGGCAGAGCTCACCCTGATTACCGCCACGGGTGAGGAAATCGAAGGCAAGGGCCGCGTGGCCTTCTGCGACAACGAAATCCAACCCGGCACCGGCACACAGAATGTGTGGGCCGTGTTCGACAACGCAGACCAGAGCCTGGCCCCCGGCGGCGTGGTAACCGTCCGCGTGCAGCGCAAGGCAGAGTTCCCCGTCATGGGCGTGCCGGCCAAGGCAGTGCTGACGGACTCCCGAGGCCATTATGTCTACGTCGTGAAGCACAACCGCGCCGTGGTGCGCCGCGTCATCTGCGGCAGCGCTGCGGAGGATGGTCGCATTTCGGTATTCGCCGGTGTGCAGCCGGGAGACAAGGTCATCACCTCCCACCTGGCAGAGATGGAAGAAAACACCCCGGTGCAATCCCACTAACCCACTAATCTTTTACAGTTAATATGTTTTCAGCATTCTTCATTCACCGACCCAAATTCGCCTTCGTCATCTCGATTCTGATGATGCTGGCAGGTCTGCTCTGCCTGAGCAAGATGCCGGTATCCGAGTACCCGGAAGTATCACCGCCCACGGTTTCCGTGCGCATGACCTACGCCGGTGCCAGTGCCGAAGAAGTGGCCCAGGTAGTGGCCGCCCCCGTGGAAGAACAGCTCATCGGCATGGATGACCTGGAGTACTTCTACTCCTCCTGCGGTAACGACGGTTCATTCAGCCTCACCCTCATCTTCCGCTCCGGCACGAATGATGACATGGCCATGGTGAACGTGTCCAACGCCATCAAGCGCGTGGAATCCAAGCTGCCCAGCGAAATCAAGCAGACGGGCTACGAGGTACGCAAGCGCAGCGGCGATATGCTCTGCTTCATCAACTTCATGTGCGATGAGAACAAGATGAGCATTCTGGAACTCTCCAACTGGCTGCGCATGAACGTGAAGGATAAAATCTGCCAGGTGGACGGCGTTTCCAGTGCCGATATCATTCCCAGCCGCAACTACTCCATGCGCGTGTGGATGAACACCACCCGCATGAGCGCCATGAACATCACCCCCGCCGATGTGAGCGAGGCTATCAAGGCGCAGAACATTCAGGCAGCTGCCGGTTCCGTAGGTTCGGAAGACGTGCAGTCCTACGCCACTTTCAAGGTGACCGCCACCGGCCGCCTGAAGACGGTGGAAGAGTTCGGCAACATCATTGTAAAGCGCGGCCAGGACGGCCACGTGACCAAGCTCAAGGACATCGCCACCGTGGAGCTGGGCGCCGAGCGCAACACCGGCTACAGCCGACTCAACGGCAAGGACAACGTGGGCATGATTATTCACCAGAATAACGAAGCCAACGCTCTGGCCACCGTGGCCAAGGTGCAGGAAGCCATGCGCCAGATTGAGCCGAACTTCCCGGACGGCATGGAATGGCGCATGGGCTATGACCCCACCCAGGCCATTGATGCCACCATGGATGAAATCATCGAAACCCTGGTGATTGCCCTGCTGCTGGTGGTGCTGGTGACCTACCTGTTCCTGCAAGACTGGCGCGCCACCCTCATTCCGGCCATTGCCATTCCGGTTTCGCTGCTGGGTGCTTTCATGATTATGTACCCGCTGGGCTACTCCATCAACGTGCTGACCATGTTCGGTCTCATTCTGGTTATCGGCTCCCTGGTGGACGATGCCATCGTGGTGGTGGAGAACGTGATGCGCATCATCCAGGAGGAGAAGCTCTCCCCGAAGGAAGCCACCATCAAGAGCATGAAGCAGATTACCGGCGCTATCATTGCCACCACCCTGGTGACCCTGGCCGTGTATGTGCCCATTGCCTTCTACGGCGGCATGGTGGGCGTGATTTACACCCAGTTCTCCGTGACCATGTGCGTGGCACTCTGCATCTCCACGCTGAACGCCCTCACCCTCTCCCCAGCCCTGTGCGCCATCATCCTGAAACCCGCAGGCGCCAGGCAGAATAAGCTGGCCACCTTCATCTTCTGGCCCTTCAACTGGATTCTGGAGACCAGCCGCCGTATTTACCTGTGGGGTGCCGGTATTCTGGTGCGCCATGCATGGCTCACCATCCTCTGCCTGCTGCTGGTGCTGGCTGGTAACTATGTGTACTTTGCCGGTGCGCCTGAAGCCTGGCAGAAGCTGACGGGCAAGGGAGACAAAGCCGCCGCTCCCGGCGAGATTTCCCCCATGTCCCTGCTCGCCCCTGCAGGACTGAACAATTCCTTCATCCCCACAGAGGATAAGGGCAGCCTTTTCGTGATGGTGACCATGGAAGGCACCGCCACCGCCAAGCAGCGCACAGACAACGTGATGCGCCAAATTGAAAAACGCGTTATCGGCATGCCCGGTGTGGACATGGTGACGGCGCAGAGTGGCTACAGCTTTGTGAGTGGCTCCGGCGAGCACAGCGGCATGATGATTGTGCTGCTCACCCACTGGAATGAACGACAGTCCCCGGACATGCACGCCAGCCGCATTGCAGAGCGCATCAACGCCGCCTGTGCAGATATTCCGCAGGCCACCATCACCGCCGTTACACCGCCCGCCATCCGTGGCCTGGGCATTGCCGGCGGTGTATCTGCCGTGCTCCAGGTTTCCGGTAATGCCACCCCGCAGGACCTCGGCATTGCCGTGAAGGAGGTGCAGGAACGCCTCATGGCCCGCCAGGACCTCGTCTCCCGCACCCGCAGTGAATACGATGCCGAAACCCCGCAGATTCACCTCGAAATCAACCGAGAAAAAGCCCAATCGCTCAACATCCCGGTGGATTCCATCTTCCGCACCCTGCAGAGCGTGATGGCCTCCTCCTATGTGAACGACTTCACGCTGAACGGCTTCAACTTCAAGGTGCAGATTCAGGGCGCCACGGCAGACCGCCGCACGGCAGATGACATTCTGAACCAGATGGTGCGCAACGAAAAGGGCGAGATGGTGCCGCTTTCTGCCGTGTGCACCCTTTCCTACCGCATGGGGCCGGGCCGCTACAACCGATTCAACCAGTACATGAGTGCAGATATCTCCGTGACCCCGGCCATGGGTGTGGGCTCCGGCCAGATTATGCAGCTTATTGAGCAGACCATTGCCGATATGAACCAGGAGGAGAAGGCAAGCGGCCGAAACCTGCTGTGGGAAGTAAGCTGGAAGGACCTCTCCTACCAGGAGCGCCAGAACGATGGCAAGATTGGCCCACTGATTGCTATGGCCATGATTTTCTCCTACCTGTTCCTGGTAGCGCAGTACGAAAGCTGGACCACCCCCATCCCGGTGATGCTTTCCGTGAGCGTGGCCACCATGGGCGCCCTCATGGGTGTGCAGCTCTTCGGGCTGAGCATGTCCATCTACGTGCAGCTGGGTCTGCTCATGCTCATTGGTCTGGCGGCCAAGAATGCCATTCTCATGGTGGAATTCAGCAAGGATAACCACATGGAAGGCGTGCCGGTGAAGCAGGCTGCGCTGAATGGCGCCCGCATGCGCTACCGCGCCGTGCTCATGACGGCCGTTTCATTCCTCTTCGGCGTATTCCCGCTGGTGGTAGCCACTGGTTCCGGTGCTGCCAGCCGTGTCGAAATCGGCGTGACCACCTTCTTCGGCATGCTGCTGGCCACCCTCTTCGGTATCTTCATGGTGCCGGGCCTCTACTCCGTATTCGCCCGCATGCGGAACTGGACGGTTGCCAGGGTTTCCGGCGAGAAACTGCCGTAACTCCCCTCCAAAGCCATTTCACAACCGCCGGAAGTATCCGGCGGTTGTTTTTTGACGAGAATGCAGCTTGCCAGCCGGGGGCAAATATCATATAATACAGCATATGAAGAAACTCTCCCTCCTTCTCCTGGCTGCCGGCATGTTCTGCAGCTCCTGCCAGCAGGCACCGCGTCCCGTCATCCAGACCGAGGTTCCGATGTTCACTACAAAGGAAATCGTCATCCGCAAAAAGCGCAAGAGACGCCCTGCAAAAATTCGTGTGGTTACGGAAACTACCATGGTATCCGTGAGCGGCCCATCGGCTAAGGAATGGGACATGTTTGACCGCACTGATGCGTTAATCAAATATAACGAAATGTCGCTCAAGGATAAGGAAGTTCTCTTTGAGACTATTGCCCGCGTGTATGGCTACCTGCCGGAGGACAATACCCACAGCTACGAAGCCATCAACACCGGCATCTGGAAGGAAGTTACCGATAAGGGCATCAACCTCAGCTTTGATGAGGATCCGGCAGACTGGAACCCCTACCTCATGTACATCCAGCCGCTCGTTATCGCTGAAATGACCGATTTCTACATCAAGGCCAAGCCCGAAAGCATCAGCAATAAGGAACTCGACCTCTGGCAGAAGGCTATCTGCAACCTCATCAACACCCGCCCCGACAACATCACCATGGCTATTCTCCTGAGCCGCAAGGATGCTCTTGAACCGGCAGGTGTCGTCATTACTGAGGTTGAGAACGGCTTCGAAGCCAGCCCCACCAAGATGGACTGGGACAAGTACCGCGAGCCGCTCCAGTAAAAGCTCCGGCCCCTTCCTATAGCACAGCCCCCCGTTTCATGCGAAACCGGGGGGCTGTGTCTTTTCAGAGAAAATTATCTGGTGGGTTTCCGGCGGCCATGGGATTCATCATTCCACTCCGCAGATTCGTATTTGGTGCGGCAGAGTTCGTCCAGCTCCTCGTTGAAGCCGGGGTATGGTTCATCCCCCTCCAGCACATTCACAACGGGCACCAGAGCGGCAGCAAGGCGCTGAGGCCACCCCGCCTGGGGTTCACACTGCTGAATGAGCCCTTGGTGCAGCACAGCCCCCTTGTAGCGGCGCTGGCCGGCACCGGCAAGCTTCTGCCCGGCGGCATCAATGATATCACTCTTCACCGGGCTGGCCCAGCAGGCGCGGCCGCCATCCGGGGCATCCTCGGTAAGCAGGGTGCACTCCACCCCGCTCTGCTGCAGGGCGGTTGCCAGGGCACCGTGAATCCACAGGTACAGCTGGTCTGCGGAAGGATACATCACCCCTTCCCTGGCAGGCAGCGTGACCGTGTAGGTGTAGCCGATGCGGTGGTCCACAATACCACCACCGGTCCAGCGGCGTATATACTCCTCCGCACCAGGGAAGATGAAGGAAGCCTCTGCCACGGTATCGAAATAGCCGAAGCTGACGGCGCTGCGCTCCCAGGTATAAATACGCAGCCAGGCTTCAGCCCGGCGGGCCAGCAGCTCGTCTGCCGCCATGTTAGCGTATCCACTTCGGGGAACCGGGTCAATCCAAAGCGTGATGGCTCCGGGGAGCACATCACGCTGTTGAGTCTGCATCTGCATAATGGAAATGCGTCTGTTTTAACTTAGAGCGGCTGGGGCAGCGCCACCATACGAGAGTACGAACGCGTGTACTTTGCAAAGAAATCAGCAATCTTCCTGGGTGCGCGGCGGCGGCCCTGGCGAATCTGCTCCACCATAGCCACACCTTCCTCGGTGAGCACCGTAATGGAAAGCATGGCAGAATCGATGCGGGCGTTTTCGTACGTGGAACCGGCAGCCTCGATGCGGTCGCCATACACAGCCACCTTGTTGGTGCGGCGATTGGAAGCCACGATGGGCACAGTCACCACATCATATTCAACACGGCCCCGCTCCGCATCAGCCTTGGAATCAGCATAGCGGATGCTGAAGGTGATATTGAGCTCAAGAATATTCTCGCAAAGGAAGTTCTCGTTCTTCTCATCATCATTCTCAAACCGCACATAGGCAGACTCCAGATTATCCCTACCCAGCAGATTCTCGAACGTGGTGCGGGGGGGCACCACCTGACGATACAGGGAGAAAAGCGGATACACGCCCTTCTCATTACCGTCCGATGCAGGCAGATTCAGAATCTGGTCACGGTACATCAGGCGGTAGCCGATGGCGTTCACATCACCCTGCGTTTCGCGATTATGAGCGCGAGCTGAGCGATAATTCTTGCGCAGAGAAGTGCTGGAGCTCACAGAAGGGTTACGATCCGGAGCACAGGCAAAGAAAACACACTGGGCCGAGCGGGGAATATCCAGCCCCTTGGGCACATTATTCATCGCCTGGTCAGCCTTGGCGAAAAGCCACTGGTACTTGTTATCGTTTCCACGCATCTGGAACGACTCAAAGTCATGGCTGAGCGTCTGCAGCGCAGCACGGGAGCGGGAGGAGGTGCTCACGTCCTCACTAACTGCTTTCCAGAGGTCAATACTCTGATTCGTCAGCTGCATAATCACCACTACCAGCATACCGGTAATGGCCATGGCCGTCATGAGTTCAATAAGCGTGAAACCGCGGCGGAAGAAGAGTTTTCCAAGCTTCATGATTGATTTAAAAGGAAAGTGGGAAATGGAAGCAATTAGCGACGAATGGAAAGATTTGCCGAGAAGAGCGGACGCCCCAGTTTTTTCCAATTCTTACCCTTGTAACGGGCTGGATTGGGGGGTGACATGTGGTAGAAATCCGCACGACAGAAGAGCACACCACCCCAGGCCTCGCGCTGCCCCGCCCGGGACACATAATTCTCCGGGCTGGTTGCCTGGCTGATGGAGCCGGGAGAATTCACCAGACGGTACTCACCATCAGACTTGAGCTCAAGCTGCGTCATCTTGACCAGGAACACCGGGCCTACGGCATCGCGGATATCATCGCGGTGCACCGGGTCATCCATGGGGCATGCTATGGATACCAGCTGCACATCCTTACCAGGCACGCTCTTACCTGCCGGCACAGCAGGATACGTGCCATCCTTGCGGGCAGGCTTAGACAAGTCTGCCCGATAGGAGAACACCACAATGGCGCTGCTGGGACGAGACGTCTTTCTGAGCCAGTGGAATCCCTTGTCGAAAGTGCTCAGATACTGATTCTCGGTGGAGGAAGACGCATTGCTGCCAGCTATCTCATCTGCTCGCAGCGTACTCAGCTCCGCACGCAGAATACCCGTAATGCGCTCAGACTCCTGGCGCGTGAGCGCCTGGCGCACCAGGCCTCGGGCCGGCACAAATACAGTCAGGAAAATCGAAAGCAACACACCCACCAGCGCAATGGCCAGCAGGGTCTCCATCAGGGTGAACCCTCGCAGTCGTTTAAAAGACAGGAACTTTTTCATATCAATTGAATTTTCTTGGCATTAGCGGACATCGCGGAACACCTGGTCATCTGTGCGCAGCAGGCTTATGTCGCCCGACGGCCACAGGCAGATACCCTTGGCACCCGCAGGACGCACCTCCCGGCCATCCTTGATGGTATCACGCGGCACAATACCATCAGATGCGTGGCGGCCACGCCCAGGTCGTCCATTAATGAGCACAAGACGCTGCGGGCATGTCAGGTTCAGCGGGTCTGCCATGGGGGCCACAAAACGGCCCTTCTCGTCAAATTCCACATAATAGATGCGGGTCTGACCGCGCCCCGGCAGGCGGGTCACGCCTTCGCCAATCATGGAACCGACCGCGCCATCCTCTCGCGGAAGCGGCTTGCTGTATGTGGGAGAGAAATACACACCAGGAGGCAGAGCCACACCAGCCGAAGTGGAAACCCACTTACCATCAGCCGCTACATCCGTACCGTCAAACGAGCCTCGCCCGTTATCCTTGCGAAAAATCTGCACCGTCATATAGCGCAGATGCACCGTGTCGGGGCTGTCATCCTTAGGGTCTGCCACAATAATCACCCGCGTGTACGTATCATTACCCTGAGCCGTAGCGCGGGCTTCAAGCACCAGAGATTCAAGCAACTCAACACCGGATTCAATGCCTCGGCCCTTGCCGGCATCTCTCAGCACACCGGCAGCCATGGTCATCACCACTGCCAAAATAGCAATCACCACAAGAAGTTCAACCAACGTAAACCCCTTTTTTATCTGACGGCAAATCTTCTTCATATCCATTGCTAACGCTGCACGCGAAATTCCGTCACTATTCATAGCAGGTTTTAGACGCTTCTTCAATCTTTTTTTACCGGAGCCCACCTTTTATGTCTTCTTTTTCGTTTTTGAATTGACCTTTTACCAAAAATAGAGTACACGAGCACCCGCCATGACCCTCCTGCAATCAATCATCCTCGGGCTCGTAGAAGGCCTGACCGAATACCTCCCCATCAGCTCTACCGGGCATCTCATCATTGCTCAATACCTTCTGGGCTTAAAGGAATCGGATGCATTGAATGCCTATTCTGTCTGCATTCAGAGCGGGGCCATTCTGGCTGTGCTGAATCTGTATTTTGCGCGGGTTCGCCAGATGTGGTCCGGCGTGTGGCACCCCAGGGAAAACGCCGTGGGTTTCCGGCTTACACTCAACCTGCTGCTGGGTTTTATGCCAGCCATGGTCATCGGCTTCTTTCTGGCAAGCCCTATCAAGCATTTTCTCTTCAACGCCGAAACCGTGCTCACCACCTGGGCGCTGGGCGGCATTGTCATCCTTCTCTTTGTTCGCTACAACATGAAGCAAGGCAAAGGCAGAAACCACCAAGGCATTGAACTCGAGGACATGAGCTGGAAACAGGCCCTCTGCGTGGGTTTCATGCAGTGCATCGCCATGTGCCCGGGCACCAGCCGCAGCCTCATGACCATGCTGGGCGGCCTGGTAGCAGGCCTCAGCATGGCCGCCGCCGTGGAGTTCAGCTTCCTGCTGGGGCTTATCACCCTGACCGCAGCCACGGTGTACGACTTCATGAAATTCGGCGATTCCATGATTTCCGAAATCGGCTGGGGCGCCATGCTTGCCGGCACCTTCATGTCCTGGCTCAGCGCCATCATTGCAGTGAAGTGGATGGTAGGCTACCTGAAAAAGCACGGGCTGGCCCTCTTTGGCTGGTACCGCATCGGCGCAGCCTTAGTCATGCTGGTACTCATTCTGAATGGCTTGACGGTATAATACACACTTTCTGCTTTCATTTTGCCGGTAATGGTGTAGAATATGGAGCACTGACCCGGCATGAAATACATCAAGTCCCTACTTTTCTGGCTCCTGGATAACGCACTGGCATGGTTTACGCCAGCGTGGCGGCGCAACGGGCGCGAGGCGATTAATACGCTGAACCGCTATGTGAACTACAACCGCCACACCCTGCCCCCCGAAACCATCGAAACCTGCACCAGGCACAGGGACGACATTGACGCAGCCTTGCTGAACTGGGACAAGGAAAACACCACTCGCCTCATCAAGCTGGTTGAGGTGCAGTGCGGTGAAATGCCCGGATTCAAGCGTGGCGCCGTGGTAGAGATGGTGGAGTCCTTCTTCGTCATCATGGTCATCTTCCTGGGGCTGCGCACCTACTACGTGCAGCCGTTCCGCATTCCCACCGGTTCCATGCAGCCCAGCCTGAACGGCATTATCGTTCACCCGGTAGATGAAATACCGGGCATGAGCAAGCGCATCTGGGACATGATTACCCTGGGCAGCGCCTATGTGGAAGCCAAGGCAGAAACATTCAGCACCCTGCTCACCATCGAGGATCACCCCAAGTGGCTGCTCTTCACCGAAACCACACTCACCTTCAGCGATGGCAGCAAAGTGAACATCCCCTCCGCCAAGGGCGCCGTCATGCAATACCTCAAGGAGCAGGGCAAATTCACTGAAACACCCACTGGCATCCGCCTGGGTACCTACCGCCCCGGAGACACCATCATCCGCGCCCGGGTAGACGCAGGTGATATGATTCTGGTGAACCGCATGGCCTACCATTTCCGCAAGCCGAAACGCGGCGAAACCTTTGTTTTCGACACCCGCGACATCAACACCTCCATGCAGCCTCCCAGCGATGTGCAGACTGGAGACCAACAGGCCGGCACGCATTATATCAAGCGTCTCTGCGGGCTGCCTGGCGATACAATGCAGATTACCACCCCCTTCCTGCTCATCAATGGAAAGGCGGCAGAAGAAGCCACCATTGCCCGCGTAGCCGCTGGTCGCGCCCCGTATAACAAGGAGGGTTACCAGAGCCTCGAGCGCCGCAGGAACCCGCTTGCATTCATGACCGACAAGGGCCCTGTGCACCTGCAGAACACCACAGACCCCAACATGCGTGAATACGCCGCGCTGGGCGACAACACCACCAATTCCCTCGACTCACGCTACTGGGGCCCCGTGCGCCAGTTCAACATCATCGGCCCGGCCAGTTTCGCCCTCTGGCCCTTTACCGAACACTGGGGGAACATCGAATAGCCTGCCCCCCTCTTCCCTTCTACAGCTAACACCCCCTCTTCTCTCCATGTCTGAAGCAGATACCATTACCAGTAATGCCAAATCCAACCTGGCATTCACCCTTATGGATCTTCCCGAAGAACGCCGCCAGAACATGGCACGGCTGTATGCTTTCTGCCGCATCGTGGACGATGTGGTGGACGAGCCGGGCATGCCCCCCGAGGAGCGTCACGCTGCACTTGACCGCTGGACCCAGGTTATCACCTGCGCTGCAGAACCCGCACCGGGTATCGAAACCGAGGTACAGAAACTCATGCAGGAACTGCAGCTGGATACCGCGCCGCTGCTGGAACTCATCGAAGGCTGCCGGGGAGACATCGCCCCGGTTCAGCCGAAAACCCGCCAGGAGCTGCTGCAGTATTCCTACAAGGTAGCATCATGCGTGGGCATTTCCAGCGCCACTGTTATGGGAGCCTCCCCCGCCGCCCGGAAATACGCCATTGCTCTGGGCTATGCACTGCAGCTGGTCAACATCCTGCGCGATGTCCCCGAGGACTACCACGAACACGGCCGAGTCTACCTGCCGGCGGACGATATGGAGCTGTTCGGCGTCACGATAGACGATATCTGCAACCAGCGCTATACCTACCGTCTCCGGCAGCTGCTGGCTTATGAAGCAGCCCTTGCAGAAAAGTTCTTCTGCGAGGCAGAGGAATTGTACCAGGCTCTTTCCGTTGAAGACCGCAACGCTCTCATCCCGGCTCAGGCCATGAGCCTCATCTACCACAACGTGCTGGAAAAAATGCAGGACGACGAATACCGCGTCTTTGAGCGCCGGTACAGCGTCAATACCTTCCGCAAGCTCTGGTTCCTGCTCCGCGCCCGCATCGGCACATTTGAGTTCCCCGGCGTGGGTGAGTGGTCCTCTCTCTACAACGAAAAAAAGGAACCCTGATATCTCCTTTTTTCTTGCCTTTCCCCTGGCTCATCTATAGAATGAGATAAGCAAGCCATGACTGATTCTTCCCTTTCCTATCACGAGTTTGACGATTGTCTCTGGATTCGTTGCAACAAACGCGGCAGTTTTGTCAACAGCCCCGCGCTGAAGTCGATTTCCGAAAAATACATTGCACGAAACGGCCGACTCATTGTGATTGATATGGAAATCTGCCCCGGGGTGGACTCCACCTTCATGGGCACTATGGCCGGGCTTGCACGCAAGCTTATAACCCAAGGCGGCTACCTGCAGGTTGCCACCCCCACGCGGCGCACCCGTTCGGCCATGGAAAGCCTTGGGCTGGATTCGCTGGTGGATATTGACCCGGCAGATGCAGGCTGGCAGGCAGACATTGCCGACCGCCGAGCCCTCCTGAACCAGGGCAATGCAGAGGAAGCAGAGTCCGACAACCTGACTGAACTGGCGCGCACCCGCCACGTGCTGGATGCACACCAGACCCTGCGCTCCATGAACCGCAAGAACAACGAAACCTTCGGCTACGTGTGCGAAACCCTCGAGGAAGACCTCTTACGCCACGAAGCCTCTCTGGAGGACTGATGCCCACCACCCGCCAGCACCTGGTTGAGCAATATAGGCAGCTGCTGGCAGATGTATATGCCGGCTGCGCTGCGGCTCCGGCCCACCCGGAGTTACCGCCCGAACTGCAGTTTCAAAGCTGGTGGGCCGCCGGGCTCCTGCCAAAGGAGCCCTCCACCCTCCGCAACGGCGCCGTGCGCATTCTGGACACCGGCCGCTGGAACCGCCTGCCCGGCCCGGATTTCACCCATGCGGAAATTGAACTGAACGGCACCCGCATCCGCGGTGATATTGAGATTGACCCCTGCGCCCAGGATTGGGAGCGCCACGGCCACGGCGCCAACCCGGAGTTCAACCACGTGGTGCTGCATGTGGTGCTCACCCCTCCCCCGGCGGGCTGGTACACCCGCAACAGCGAGCACCAGGATATCCCCATCCTCTACCTCCCGCCCGAAACCTGGCAGAACCGCCCCACCCACCACGCAGATGATGACGCCCTGCCCCGCTGCCGCCAGCCGCTGGCCGATATGCCGGCAGAGAGCATCCAGAAACTGCTGTTGGCGGCCGCAGCCTACCGCATGGAGCACAAGCGCACCCTGCTCCGCCAGCGCATAGCCGCCGCGGGCGAGCACCAGGCCTGGTATGAG
The DNA here is from genome assembly GCA_017546445.1 of Akkermansia sp. Lineage (GTDB taxonomy): Bacteria > Verrucomicrobiota > Verrucomicrobiia > Verrucomicrobiales > Akkermansiaceae > Akkermansia. The sequence goes on from JAFYWX010000039.1 coordinate 41,058, forward strand.
GCCTGGGCCACCACGCTGGGCTACAGCGCCAATAAGGACGCCATGCTCATGCTGGCCATGCGTTCCCCCATCAAGGAGCTCGGCGCGCAGAGCGAGGCCATCCTGCTGGGCACAGCCGGCTTCCTCTTCCCCGTGCTGCCGGAAAACGTGGGTGCCGATGCACGCCAGTACCACCGCGGCGTGTGGGACTCCTGGTGGATGCTGCGCGAGCAATACGAACTGGCCCCGGAACGCAGTCTGCCCTGGTGCAAGGCCCCCAGCCGCCCGCTGAACCACCCCCAGCGCCGCGTAGCAGCCCTGGCAGCCACCACCCCGCTCTGGCCCCGCATCCTGCCCCTGCTCAACGCTGCAGGCGCCGCAGAGCTGAGCCACCTGCTGAGCAGCGTGAGCCACCCCTTCTGGGACACGCACTACACCCTGAGCTCTGCCCCCATGAAATCCCGGGCAGCCCTCATCGGCCAGCCCCGCATTGCAGATTTCCTCATCAACTACGTCTATGTAAACGACGAGGCGCCCCACGCCTGGGAAAGCTATATCCGCATCAAGCAGGGCGACCTCCCCACCGGCATCGACCGCACCGTCTGGCACCTCTTCGGCGACCGCGCAGACCTCAAATCCACCCTGCGCTGCGCCTATGCCCAGCAGGCCCTGCTGCAGATTGATGCCGACTTCTGCGCGCGCAACATCTGCCTGGAATGCGCCTTCCCAGCCCAGCTCTGCCAGTGGGCACGCTGATTTGCAGCTTCAGCGGTGCAGCCTGTCCCACACCAGGCACCCACGCGGCGTGAGCCGGTATTTTTGCCGCGGATGCCGGGGGCTGTCAGGATACAGCAGGCACAGATACCCTCCGGATACCGCCGGGTTCAGATGCTTACTCACAAAATTATCCCGTCCCTTTAACCCAACAGCAGCCATTAACTCGCGCACAGACATCTGCCCGGCCCCCAGAGCCCTCACCAGAGCGCAGATATTCTCATCGGGCAGCTCTATCTTACCCTCAACTTGTCCTGTTGCTTGTCCTGAACGCTGCCCGCTCACTTGTCCTGTTTCAGCATAATGGATGTGCATGTGGCGATTCAGCAGCTCACATGTATCCTCATACAGCAGATTGCGGAAAAATTTTATCAGGAAGGAGTAATCTGCATCAATCCCGGCGGGAACGTTGGCATAGTTGGCACGCACCAGTGCATTCCGGAAATAACGGGCATGCCGGGCAAAGGGCTCGTTGTTGACCTGGAAGCCCAGATACCGGAGATACTTGATGCAGAAGACCGCAGTGGTCCGGGTATTCCCCTCCGGAAACGGATGCACCTGCCAGATATCTGCAATGAAATGCGCTATATGCTCCACCATTTTCTCCTTGGATAGGAAGGCAAGGGAGAAACGTCTCTCCCGCTGCATATCATAATCCAGCGCCATGATGATATCCGAGGCATGCGCATACTGCACACTTTCGCCAGCCAGCACCCACTCGCGCTTGCTGATGTTATATTCCCTTATCTTGCCTGCGAACTTGAACACATTGTGAAAAAGGCGCTTGTGAATAGCCGCAAAACCAGCAGGGCTGAAATGAAAAGCCTCCTCATGAAGCAACTCGGCAATGTTGGCAGCCACCTTGTCCGCCTCGTCCTGCTGCGAGCTTTCAGAAACCTGCTCCGCATAGTACGTACGGATGCGTTCCTGAACCTCCGCAAAGCCAATGTGCCCTTCAATCTGCTCGCAGGCAACCTCGCGCAGGTATTCCGAGACCTCCAGGCCATCCACGGCCTGCAGCCCCATAGCCACATCCCACGCTGTAGCGCGGGCGGCAATCTCGGGCTCTGCGGCGTACAGGTATTCTTCAGTCAATAGAGGATAAGTATATTTCACAGGGTAAGTCTCCTTTCTCAGAACGAGAGCATTATACCATCTTTTTGTCTTTTTGTCAACGCATAACAAGCCGCGGGCAAAGCTTCGCAACTTACCCTGCATCTTATCCCGAAGAGAGGAAAGAGATGGCCGCCACGCTGCGGGAGCAGGTGGCGGCCAGGAAGTTCTGGTAAACGGGAAGGTTTACTTGTTCATGGCTTCCTCGATGGCAACGGCCACGGAAACCGTAGCACCCACCATGGGGTTGTTGCCCATGCCGATAAGACCCATCATTTCCACGTGGGCGGGCACAGAGGAGGAACCGGCGAACTGAGCATCAGAGAGCAAAGCGGCTGTATCAGAACGTTCCGATAAGGCCAGGAATCTGCCTTGCGTCGGTTGGTGCTTACTTAACCCTCGGCGGCAAACGCTTCGTGCTCGTCTATATCTCCTTCAAGCCCTTGGAGCCATGGCTGTACCCCATTCGGAAACATAGCGTCCACGCAAGTAGTATTTTAAGCAGTCGGTTTTGCCTTGAGAGTTGGTGACGACGGAGGTTTCTAAAAACCTAAGAAGTGCTGTCGCAGCTGAAGCCAAGTACCCAAGCGAATGATTTGAGGTGAACTTCTGTAGGTGAGTTCATCTTTTTGTCGTTCGAAGGAAATTCCCTTATACACACCATCCTCCACATATTTCATGGAGTCTGTGTACTTTCCACATGCTCCCGTACAAGGATCGACCCAGTAGCCCAGCCTCCTCCACGAAAAGCTTTTTTGGTCTATGGGAAAGAAATACCGATCGTCAACTACGATGCATATGTACCTGGAATTGTCCAATTTGTACTGATTACGCAGCAAAGCGAAAGCTTCTTCCGGGGTATAACGGGGCGCAGGAGCCTTTTGAGAGAAAGGAAGCGCGACCGTTGTTACCTCACCACATGAAACCATGAATAGCAGCATAATGAATACCAACATTCGTTTCATAATCAATAAAAATATGACCGGACTTTTCTGATATATGCTTTCTCTCCTTACTGAGAGCCACTCATAAGTTGCTGGGGATTCATGAACAAGTTCACAAGGAGGAAAATAGAAACGCCCCCGGTGACTAGGCGGGAGCGCTTCAGGAGAATTGTTTATCAGCATGCTATCTGATGAAGCCATTATAGACAATCCTGACGCTTTGTCAATGTTTTAGCCCTTAAAAATCGATTCTAGCTTACTTTGTGGAGACATGCGTCCGACTCGATGGTCATCCGAGCATTGTTTTTCTTTTGTGACTGGAACCGCACGAGTCTAAGAGAGTCCTTTTGGCTGCAAAACGGGGTCAAAATGGAGGCAAAACTCCTGAATCCCAGCTGGAGATTCTGATTAACAAGTTCACAAAGGGGTAAAAGAAGTGAAGCTTTCCCGTTACGCCTATTGGGAAAGCTCCAAAATTGGAAAGCCAATGTGTCAGTGAATGGACTTCTAAGGAAATGATACTAAAAACAATTCCGCTGTCAAGCTTTTTTGAAAAAACATTAGAAAAAATCAGCTATAACACGAAGTGCGCAGATGGGGGGCGAGCCCACCTGCGCTGAGCCTTTAGAGTTTCACGACAAATATCACTATCTGTACGATGAGCACTATCAGCTCGATCCATGTTGTCACTGACATCTTACATGGTTTTCCGCCAGTCAATTCAACTGTTTTCCGTAACTGTAAATGGCTACGTTCCGCAGCGAAAAGGACTGCTTACTCTCCGCTGACGGTGTACGCAGACACCCACCAGACGAGTGGTGGCGGAAAAGCGGGAGGATTCTAGCATATAGCCATCATCCGTTCATGTCTCAACGGCTTATACTTTTGACATCCCGGAAATGTGACTGTGAACGCACAAGTCTAAGCGAGTCCTTTGGACTGCAAAACGGGGGCAAAATGGATGCAAAATCAGCCCGGAAAGTCCGGTTTGCGTTATGAGTTGCGATTTGATAAGTCGCTTCAATTCAGGCACAAAAAAGGAGCGGTCGTTACCATTTTGTCTTGGTTACGACCACTCCCATAATAGCCTTTTTGTGACTGTAATTTCCCACAACTCCGACGCATTGTTTATAAACGGCTTATGAAAATTGAAGCCGCATTCTAAAAAGCACCCCGAATTTCGACGCGACTCATAACGGGTTACAGAAAGCTTAGGAAAGCACTCATTGTTAACAATTTACAAATTGTGTTAACATTAGATGGTCGTACAGTTCCCAGCCTATGCAACTGACAAAATCTGGAACACCCACCCCTCGTGCACATCAGATGGAAAGCCATAAGTTACATAATTTCAGGAAGCTTATGACTTGATATCGTTGCCAGAAAATCGCCCTAATATTTATTACTGCTCTTAGCGAGGCATCGAAAGCTTTTGTCATCGTTTGGCTTATGTTATGGGATGTTGGAGCAATTATTTTTGAAAAATCTTTTGTTTTGCCATTAGTAACTTTTTGTAGCTATACAACGTGAGAATGCTCATTAGCACTCCGACGCAAGATGCAACAAAAAGATTATTCATAATAGATACAGCTCCAGTTTTACCCACAGCCATGAGTCTAGCCCCTCCTATGCAGAATAAAGTGTTAAGAATAAATAATAAGTAAAAACAAAATCTGGTCATATCGCTTATAAGTAAGCAGAATTACATTGTGGATGCGAGTTGTTATTGTGTCATATTTTCATTTATACGTGTTTGAAGCATGTGTATTCGTGCACATAATATAGGTAAATAGCTGCCGTTTTATGTAAACTAAGGCTTTATTAATCTGTCTGCAATTAATCAGACGTGCTTATCCTCGGCATAAACCGCACTTTATCTTTATTTATGATGTAGGTTACACCCACAGATTCGAGATTGTTTGAAACACCGTGGTTTTACTTTCCTCTGCCCCTCATACATTACCTATTAGATTCTTGATGATGTATTAGATATTAACACACATGATAACCTCATTTGACGCTCTCGTCTTTTATGAGAGTTTCAGCTTGTTCAGTCGGGATTTCCCCTCGTTCTTTCACCTCAGTTGCACATATCGCGGCGGTCGCAGCCTATAGAAGCACTACCTGTAGTACTACAGGTAGTGCTTAAGCGGTGATTTGTAATTATTTGCTTTATTTTATAAATAACAGCAACAGAATATTAAGGCTCTGTAATCCATTTACTTACATAGAATTCTTGTCCTTTATCATAAAGTCTATGATGGGTTGAACGTTCATTGTAATCCGATGGAAGCGTATCAAGCCATTCTACGCGTGGTTGATAGATGACTTTATTGCGTCCAGGCTTTTTAATGCAATCACAATGGACTTTAAATATTTTAAAGGTAGCTGCTTGTTCACTAGATAATTCATCGATAAAAGTCGAAATCGCGGTTTTTAGCAATTCAAGTAATACAGACCCAACAGGGTGTTTTCCCACTGGGATAGAGTTAATAAATAAGGAAAGCACGGTAGAATTATAAGCCAATTCTGTTTCAAAAGCAAACAATCCTTCGCTTCCATGTAGCGTTGTTACATGCTTTGATAACATGTACGTCTGCTCGAAGGGCCAAAAATAAGCTGTTTCACCTTCATGATTCAAGCTGGAATATTCCTTTTCTAATATAGGTGTTTTCTTTTTGCATGAGAAATCAGCAGCCGCAGAAATGGTAGTTATATAATGGTCATTACTATGTTCTCCATAACCAGGACCGCCCTCATCATCATACCACGTTTGAGTACTTTTTACCTTTAGAATCGGAGTGGCACCTATAAAATCACGAGTGCTTGCCGGGGCGTTGTTTACAAATCTATATAAATTGTGTTCATATACTTCATTTACAATGTCACGCTGTAGCCATCTTCCTCTATCAGAATTGTAATATCTAAGATTATAATAGGTAAGACCAGTCTCATTATCAGCCATTTCACTGCTCATCAGCAGCGGCTGCTTAATGTCTCCTGCAATTGTAACATTACCATATGGGGTATATGTGTATGATGCTCCAATATATCCAATTGAGGAGAATAATTCGCAAATATTTTTTACAATATCCCAACCGTAGGTGTACCAAGTTCCGTTAACCTGAATTGCTAGCGGGCGGGTAGCTAAGGGCTGGGTGGGATCCCAAGTGATATACCAGAGAGCGGGGTGATGGCTACGGGTGAGGTCAACGCAGGAAATCTGCAAATAACCGCGGTAGACGTAGCGCTGATGGAGCGTAGTGCTGCCATTGATGACTACTTTCTTATAAGCTCGGCGCCCCATGGAATCATAGGCGCATTCAACCACGGTGCCGGTGGCTTCGTTGATGAAGCTCACGGGGCGGTTATCCGCATTATACACAGTGCTCCAGATGCCCGTTGAGGTCTTAATGAGCGTCTGGTTGCCGTCGGCATCGAACTGAGGCTCGAAGTCAGTGGCTTCATTTTCGGAAACAGAGGCGTACTGATTGAGCTCATTGGTGTCATATAAAACAGCGGTATTGCCCTCCATGGAGGACTGGCGGTTACCGATGTTATCATAGACGTACTCATAGTCCTTACCGCTGACTGTAGCATCCACCAGCTCGGAGCGGGTGTTGTGGGTGAAAGTATCATTCACCACTGAGCCCTGGCGCGAGGTATTGCGAGCAATGGGGCGTCCGAGGATATCGTAGGTGTACTCACGCTGAGCTACAAGAGTTGAACCACGATGATATGCCATACCGATGATCAAGTCGCGAGTAGCTTCGTAGGTCTGCGTGAGTGCCATGCTGTTCGGCTTTGTGAGCACCTGCAGAAGGTTGGTACCGGCAAGGTAGGTGTAACCAAAGTTCTTAGCTGAACCGCCATGCAGGAAGCCAGCGGAGGCAATTCGCCCATCATCGCCGTAGCCGGTAGTAACGGTCTGCTGTGCCGTGCCGTTTTTGCTGCAAACGTAACCTATGGAGCGACCGAAGCTGTCTCGTTGTTCGGTGATGAGGTGGGTATCACCATCCACTGCAAGACTGTCCGTTTCGAGCTCCCCGTAAGCATTGTAACCAAAGCAACGCGTACCAGCATCATCAACGACTTGCGACATCTGCCCCAAGTGATTGTAGCTGAAACTTCGAGTGGCAGATACAGCTGTGCCGTCAACTACTGTATAGCTAGTACCTAAATGCAAACCACGAGCATGCTCATAGGAATGAGTTTTTACATTACCACGTGCATCCGTTTCGGTAGCGAGGCGATTGTAGCCATCATAGGTTTTCAGCACAGAGGTGCCATCCGCATAAGTCTTGCTCATCTCAAGACCAGTTACAGCGTTAAACACCCAAGTGGTTTCATCAAAGTCGCTTCGCTCACTCGGATCTGTGCTGACAACCTCGCCATCGACGCGGAAAGTACGCAGCGAGGTCATGTTGTTCATGTCATCGTAGCCGAAGCAAGCAGGTTGCAGGGCTGTACCCCACTTGGCAATCTTTCGACCGCGAAGGTCGTACTTGTAGCAGGACGTATTGCCCATGGCATCGGTAATCACAGAGGGGTAATCATGATTGGTATCGTACATTGTCGTTGTAGTTGCGTTTGCTGCATCAGTCACGCTTACTATACGCCCGACAATATCCATGCAGTTTGAGGTCACATTGCCTCGACCATCACGCTGTTTTACTTCCAGACCAGACCCGGTGTATCGACGGTACATGTACAAGGTGATTGTTTTATTTTCCACTTCTACTGTAATGCTCTGAACTTCCAATCCGGTGGTAATCCCTGCATGGTTTTTCTGCGAAATGGTCAGACCATCCACCGTTACTACTTCCGCGACGATGTTGGAAGTGGGGATGGAGCTAAAGCTCGTCACTTTGGAGGGAGCCGTGTATTCATCCCAACGCATAGAAGTATTACTACGAACATCGATGCTGATAGTCTTGCCCTTCAAAATTGCAGAAAGCTGAGAGATAAGCTGCTTTTGCGTAGTGTTCAATGCCGCCCCCTCGGCATTATAGCGAGTCTGAGTAATGACGGAGTAAATACCATCATCCGCAGATTCTACACTATGAGCTATCTCTACAACAGGCGAGTTATCCTTAGTCGGCGTAGCGTTTAGTGCGAGCGTCTGCTTCACCTGATTGCCGAAAGCGTCGTACTCAAAGAGAGTAGCTGCTGTTTTTTCAGTGTTCCAGCCGGTATCCTGACAACTCTTAACTACCTGTCCTTTTGCGTTAAACTCGGAACGAGTGTAGATAAAACCATTCAGGGTATTAGGGCGAGCCTCTACTACAGTCTGCCCGAAACCATTGGTAATACTCTGACCAAGGATGGCACCATCAGGGAGCTTGGTTGTCATGCGTTCGCTGTTTCCGCTAAGGTCATACACAAACACCTGTTCGCGCTGACCTGTACCAGCAACACGTGCCGTGCTGCCGTCCGTATTCTGAACGGTAACGAACGTTACTCCGGCGGGAGTTGTTACGGTGGTAGTCAGACCGTCCTCGCTGTATTCAGTAGTCGTTTCACGACCGAGAACATCAACCTGCTTGGTAACACGTCCCAAAGCATCGTATTCCGTGGATTCGGTTGTTACCATGGCACCAATACGGCGGGTAGTGCTGAGCACATGACCGACTGCATCTCGAGTATATTCCGTGATAGTTTCCGGTGTTACGCTGATATCACCGTCATAAACCTCGGAACGACTGGTTTCCGTTAATTCATGTGCGGAATTGTAGGCATTCGAAGTAACGATACCATCTTCATCAACCTGACGCAGTACACCGCAGCACATCCATTCGGTTGTCGAGAAACGGCCATTGCCACGAGTTGTTTTGGTAACACGGTGCTGGGCATCGTATTCGTAAGCCGTCGTCTCGAGGAGAAGCCACTGAGAACCATCCCAGATAAATTCCTGCTCAAAGACTGTTGTATCGTTTGCGGAAATGAATACTTCCGTCTTGCGGCTCTGGGCGGCTACAAGTACGCCATCGGCTTTGGTGGTCACCGTATGCTTATGGATAGCCCCATGTTCCGTGGTAGCTTCATAATCGTGCCACGTCTGGACACCATTGACAGCCTGGCTGAACTTGGCTTTACCGGCGGCATACGCATAAGCGGCGGATTCACCATAGTTGGAACTGATGCTGATCTGCTGCAGCGTGCTACCACCAGCCGTCACCGTAGTCGTCACCTTTTCCTCTGCGGCAGAGTCTTCATAAGTGTAGGAGGTGGTACGGAACAGAACTTCCGAACCTGCGCTATTCACGCGATACTCAGTAACGGTTGCCGGACGATTATCGTAGAATCGCGAATCAGCGTAGGTGGTGCGGGTAATTTTCTCATAACCACCAGCCCAGGGTTCTGCCGCCAGCGCCTCACGACCCTCACTATCATACTCGAAGCGATTATAGCCGCCGTTATGATAATTGATGCGGGATACGCGGAAGTGGCTGTCATATTCATACTTGGTAGTCTGCGCCACATCTGAGCCATAACCCTCGGTCTGCTCCAGAATCACCCAGCCACCATCCGTACGAAGCTCCAGCTTGCGAGTGCAAGCGGCAGGAGTTGTATCGTTGGCGCGACTTACACTTTCGATTGTCTCCTGAACGTTATTACCGAGGTAATTCTTGGTGATGGTGCGAACAATGGCTTCATCTCCTGAACCCTTGGTGATGGTCGTGGTATTACCATTTTCCACACGGGTGATGGTATGAGCTGACAAGCCTGCCTGCTGGCGGGTGATAATGGTTGTCTTAACTCCATTCGTAATAGTCGTCAGGTAGTTCTCCGTCTTATACGGGTCACCGGAAGTCTGGTATTCACCCTCAACCACCGTGACCTGTTCAGGGGCGTACCATGCGTACTGGGTGGAGCCATTGTCCAGAGTGGCGGTCAGCATCAGGCCATCCGTAGCAGAATAGGCAGACTGGATGAACTTATTACCATCGGTGTTGATGTTTACGCTATTGCTGAATTGCTCCGCATATACCAATCGTCCGCTGGATGTACGAATCGTCAGAACATTGCCGGATTTTGCATCGAAACGCACCTGCGTACCATCTGCTGCCACCAGTTTAAGGACATCAGGTGTACCGGAAGTTACCGGAATGCCATCCTTATCCAGCAGCTGCATACTATACTGGTATTTGCGGGAATTAGCGGTAAGTTTTGCCATGGGACTCCCCTCAACAATGGCAAAGCACAAAGCCGGGCCATTGGGCGGCGTGACGGAAATAGATGCATTAGCTTCATCATATACAGCTTTCCAGTTCCAGGCACTCGTGTACTTCAGGCCGCCGGAAACAGTAACGGTGGTTGCTTCTTCATCCCCCGCGCTTACAGA
>JAFYWX010000040.1 GCA_017546445.1 Akkermansia sp.
GCGGTGATCCCACAGCTGGCGGCGATAACTCATTTCATCCAACTCCGCGATGCGTACGCCATCAGCATCCGCTGGGATATGCTTGGCCACAATATCCATAGCCACCTTGGCCAGATACAGGTTGGTGCCGATGCCGGCGGTGGCAGTGATGCCGGTGGTGCTCAGTACGTCCCTGATAATACGACGCGCCAGCTCATGCGCGGTACAGCGGTAGGTAGCAAGATAGGGAGTAGCATCGATGAATACCTCGTCAATGGAGTAGACGACAATATGCTCGGAGGAGACATACTTGGTGTACACGTTGTAGACGCGCGTGCTGTACTCCATGTAGTACGCCATGCGCGGCGGGGCGATAATGAAGTCCAGAGCAAGCCGGGCGTCGCGATGAAGTGCCGCATACGAATGCGATGTCCCCTGAAGCTCACGAGCCTTGTAACGACGCTCCCGGTTTACTTCATCCACCTTCTGACGCACCTCGAATAATCTAGGCCTGCCGGGGATGCCGTAGGACTTAAGCGCCGGCGTCACAGCCAGGCATATTGTCTTGTCGGTGCGAGACTCATCCGCCACAACCAGATTCGTATCAAGCGGATCCAGGCCTCTCTCTATGCACTCAACAGAGGCGTAGAAAGATTTGAGATCAATGGCGATGTACGATTTAGGCGGCATCCGTGGTGGAAGAGTGTACACGAGATGCCACGACCATGCAAGACAGGAGAGGCGATATCCGGATTGCTGACGCGAGTTGTATAGGTGCCACAGTATCCCGGGAGATAGAGCAAGAGGGGTACAAGAAGTGTAACCTCGCCATCTTCACGCTTTCTGGCTTCTAATCGTAGGAGCCGGAGTAGGCGGAGCAGCATCTCCTATCGACATTCAAATGTGGAGATTGTCATTGAATGCGGTTTGGAACGTCGATATTTCCTCCGAAAAATAATCGGCACAAGATGGGTACTCGGAAAAAATGGGAAAAAAGTGTAACCCTAAATCTGAAAAAGGTAACAAAAAAGTAACACCGGCAGTTATCCTAAAATTTCGGATAACTGCCGGTTTTATAGCTTGTCCGTCCCGTTGTGAGCAGAATGAGGTTCGCGGACTTGTTCAGATGGCGGCTTTTTTCAATGCATCGCTTTGTTGACCTCAAGTTAATACAAATAACAGAATTTCATCCATGAAATTTAAATTAGGTGCATACCCTGCATGCAGATATTTGCGAGCATCAAGGTTTGCTGCAAGGCATATCATTTAGAGAGTAACATGAATCAAGTGCTTTTTAGAATCCTGAGTAGTATTGACGTTTCGTTTCATCCCAATGATTGGACAAACATGTGAATAGACCAAGCTCTCTGAAGATGATATACAGTTCACAGCACTGGACGGGCGAGCGAAATAACGCTAAAATACGCGTTTTAAGCATGTTCGGCTCGTGTAGTCCTGTGCCGGGGGCTGTAGGATTTCACGCCTCAAATGAGGAGCAAAAAATACAGCCGGTGGACAGAAAGGTGTACACGCCATGTGTAAGTGATAGAGTTATCAACCTTTCTAGTCCTGTCGCCCCGACTGAATAACACCGCAAACAGCCGCCAACAGGGCGGCTTTTTTGTTGATTTTGCTCGCTTTTCGTTTTTCTGTTGGCTACTGTTGCAAACTGTCAGGGTTGCAAAAAGGTTGCAGGCGGGTTGCAAATGGGTTGCAAAATGGGTTGCATGGGTTGCATGGGTTGCATGGGTTGCATGGGTTGCATGGGTTGCAATCCACCCGCGCGGCCTTTTCAGCTCATAATTAAAATATCCTTAACAACACAAAGAATAGAATACAGGCTTTGTCTCACATCTGATTAAAAACTCTTGCTTTTTACTCAGATATGAGACATAATCAGGCGTCATGACTGAAAGATGGCCACTCTATCCGCAAGCAGAAAGAGCTCTGAAGAAGCTGGGAAATGATTTGCGAGATGCCCGGCGCCGGCGGCGTATATCAACGACAACGCTGGCGGAGCGTGCACGTATATCGCGCGCAACGCTGTACCGTATAGAAAAAGGTGATTCCGGGGTGTCCATGAGTAGCTACGCAGCGGTTATCTTTGCGCTAGGGCTTATTGAGCGTCTGAGTGATGCCTTTGATGCGCGGCATGATGCTGTTGGCTTAGGTTTAGAAGCTGAACAAATGCCAAAGAATATTGTAAATAGACGTTATGATCAGTGATACAGAGATAGGGGTGTATACCGATTTGCTGCATCCTGGAGCAGATTGCATCCGGGTAGGTACACTATGGATACACCACCGGCGTCAAGGATCTGCTAGTTTTGAATACAGCCAAGAGTGGCTTAATCACCCACACAGCTATGAGCTGGAGCCTATGCTACCGCTGGGACGAGGAAAATACCATACAGTCCCGGGATAAGTACTGTTTGGTAGCATGAGCGACAGTGCCCCTGACAGATGGGGTCGCCGTCTGATTCAGCAGGCACATCGCAAAGGGCTGCCGGGATATCCGACTGTGAATGGAGCCTTGGGTGAGCAGCACTTCCTTCTTGGCGTGAACGACATGGCCCGCATGGGTGCCCTGCGTTATTCTACAGATGGAGGTACTACTTTCCTGCACACGGATGAGGGCGCCAGCATTCCGCCGATTATTGATTTGCTTCCGTTGCATCATGCTGCGGAACACCTCTGCCGCGATACAGCAACGCCGGCAGAATTACGTATGCTTCTGAATCCAGGTTCTTCCCTGGGTGGTGCATGGCCCAAGGCTAGCGTAAAGGATGAGCAAGGCAACCTCTATATGGCCAAGTTCAGCAACTCCCAGCAGGAATACGATGTCGTAGCATGGGAGGCTGTTGCCATGACAATCGCAGCCAAAGCCGGGATAAGAGTTCCTGAGTTTAGTCTCAAACGCCCGGCACGAGGTAAGAGTGTATTTCTGAGTCGCCGCTTTGATCGCAGTCCCAGTGGTACACGTCTGCCTTACATTTCCGCTATGACGATGCTGCAAGCAAGAGACGGGGAGGTTCACTCTTACGCAGAGCTGGCAGAATATATGAGCCAGTATACGGCTAATCCACGAGCAGACCTGAAAGAACTGTGGTGCCGTATAGCGCTGAGCATCATGGTGACCAATGTAGATGATCACCCAGGGAATCATGGTTTTCTTCGTCTGGAACGAAAGGGATGGCAACTGGCGCCACTGTTTGATGTTAACCCTACGCCGGAGCATGTCAAGGGGCATACTCTTTCCATGGATATAATAGACGGCGATAATACTGCCTCGCTTAAACTCCTCTGCGAGCATGCTGATATTTTCTATATACGTCCCAAGGAGACGAAGGAGCTACTCATGCCTATAGCCCGGGCTGTATCAGGCTGGCGAAGCATTGCAACGAATATGGGAATCCCGGCAGCGCAGCAATCTGAGATGGCTGATGCATTCGAGCATGCTTCCGGGTATAATTCGGTGCTTGCTCTATAAAGCTGATTCCGTCATCGATGTGTATAGCGATGAGTAGATAGAGTAGAATATAATAAAAGGACCAGTTGTTCTTTTGAAACGTATTCTTTGAGCGTTGGTAAGGTGGCCCCTGACACCCCTATGCTTACCTTCCTCCTGGCATTGCTCATTATTTCCAGTATGTTGTTTTTCGGCGTGCTCGAGTAGTGGCTTCAGAAAGGCAGCCACCATTTTCTCCACGGCTGGCGCCTCTCCATCCTTGGCACTACTTGTGCGTTGCTGCTCATGGTGCTGCTGTGAGGGGGCTTCTTCCTTCGGGGTGCCTTTATGGGATGCACATGGCTGGAGTTTGTTGTTGTAAAACGATATCAGCCCATATCGCCAAAAGTTTTTTGGTTTTTTGGGTGAAAAAACATTGATTAGCATACCTGGTTGTGGTATCTATGGCGTAATACGAACAACTATCGGTTTTATGAATGACCCCGTGATATATGCTCATACTCTGGATGGGCGCCCGTGCTCGGAATGGGAGCCTTTGTATGGCCCGGGAAGTCATACAGAGAGGATTGCAGAGGAGATGTCTGCTTTCAGAATTCCTTTTATCGACGCGGTATGCGCATCCTCAACGGCCAGGCATTTAATGAATCTGCTGGCTGTGTCTCATGATATGGGTAAGGCTGCTGCGGACTTCCAGTCATATTTGTTGCGGGGCGGCGGTGCTGTTGTTGACCACAAGTCAGCGGCTGCCAGGTGGTGGTGCGATTCTTGTCCTGGAGTGGGATATTTGATGGCATATGCCAGCCATGGGCATCACGGGGGATTGGGGCATGGGGGATATGTGTTTGAGCAGGTGGAAAAACTACCGCTGTTGCCTGAGGTAAAAGCTTCTTTGCCGATGGAATTGAGGGGGGAGATGGAAAGATTTTTATTTCAGTCCGGGCATGAGGCACGGACTAATGAGGAGAAGCGATTTGCCTTGATGATGGCTGTCAGGATGTTTCATTCTTGTCTTGTTGATGCTGATTGGCTTGCAACAGAATCATTTTGTGAGCCTGAAAAGAGAGGTCGCCGGGCGGCTCAAGGGTATAAAGCTTTGTCCGATTTGTCTGCAGAGTTAGAGCTGTATATATCAGACCGGGAACGTGGTGCTACGGGAAAAATAAACGAGCTGAGGAGGTTGATTCATTGTTCGTGCTACTCTGCAGCAGCGGGGGCACCGGGTGTTTTCTCGCTGAATGTGCCAACCGGTGGAGGCAAGAGCTTGTCATCACTCAGTTTTGCATTGAAACATGCGGCACTTCATGGGCTGGAGCGGGTGATTTATGTGATTCCATACACCAGTATCATTGACCAGACGGCCCGGGAGTTCCGTTGCTTGTTTGGGGATGCGCAGGTGGTTGAGCACCACAGCAATATTGCTGAGGAAGTTGATTCTGAAGGAAATCGCTTTGCAACAGAAAACTGGGATGCTCCAATCATCATCACCACGGCTGTGCAATTTTTTGAGAGCCTTTTTGCTTGCAATAATTCCCGCTGCCGGAAGATTCATAATATAGCACATTCTGTTGTGGTGTTTGATGAGGTTCAATGTCTACCCTCCAATCTGTTGAACGCCTGTTTACTGGCGATGAAGACTCTGCAGCGGGATTACGGTTGCACCATACTCTTGTGCACAGCAACACAGCCAGTGTTAACCAATCATGATGGGTTTGAAATCGGCTGGCCAGAGCAGGAGGTGAGGAGCCTGCTTGGTGTTGCTCTGGAACAGCGGCTTGCCCGTGAGATGGGGCGCGTGAAGGTGGAATTGCTCGGAACGCTGTCGATGGAGATGCTGGTGGAGTATTTTCTCGATTCCGGAGCAGATTCCGCGCTGATGATTGTGAATCTGACCCGCCAGGCGCAGCAGTTGTACGAGCTGCTGCAGGAAAAATCGGTGCAGGGGCTGTATCATTTATCTGCCAGAATGTGTTCTGCACACCGTATGAAGGTGCTCGAGTCGGTGTGTGAGCGCCTGCGTGCCGGATTGCCTACGGTATTGGTAGCTACCCGCGTGGTGGAGGCCGGGGTGGATATATCGTTTCCGGTGGTGTATCGCGATAGCTGCGGACTGGATTCTCTGGCACAGGCAGCGGGCCGCTGTAATCGTCATGGTGAGCGTCCGCAGGGGCAGGTGTTCTGCTTTTGCTCTGAGGAGTATCCCTTGCCAGCCTGTTTTGTGGATATGCGAGATGGAGTTTATGCCATGCAGGATACTCTCGCCATGTTGCAACCGGAGGACTTGTTTGCACCGCAGGTGGTGGCGGATTATTTCAAGCGCTTTTATGCGAAGCGGAAATTGGGCAGCCTGAGCTGGGATAAGGCCGGCATTGTGAGGGATTATATTCGCAATAGCTCGTTGAAGGAATGGGATTTCCCTGCGATTGCCCGGAAGTTTCGTTTTATTGAGCAGTCGCAATGTTCTCTTGTGGTGCCTTATGGGGAACATGCGGAGGATATCCGCAGAGAATTGCTGGATATGGAATGTTGTCATCCTGTGCGAATGCCGGGGCGGTCCTTATACCGGCGTTTGCAGGCATATTCAGTATCAGTTTACAATGAAGAATGGGCGGCCTTGTTGCCTCATTGTGAATGTGTGCATCGCAAGGCTGGAATCTGGATGCTGGCGGATTCATCATTGTACGATGCGGCACGCGGCTTGCTTAGAGAGTCTGAGCAGATTACTGATTACGTTTTATAATTACTGGAAGCTATGTCATACGGAATATCTTTACATGTATGGGGCGATTATGCCTGTTTTACGCGCCCCGAGCTTAAAATTGAGCGGATGAGTTATGAGGTGATGACTCCATCTGCAGCGCGTGGCATTTTATCTGCCATTTACTGGAAACCGGAGTTCCGCTGGGTGATAGACCGCATACATGTGCTGAAGCCCATCCGTTTCATGCAGGTGAGGCGCAATGAACTAGGTGCAAAAATGGTATGCCCACCAGCTGCGGTGATGAGCGGGGACAAGCCTGATTTCCTAGGCCAGTTCATTGAACATGAAAGGCAGCAGAGGGCGGCCACTATTTTGCGCGATGTTTCATATGTCATTGATGCGCACGTTGAGATTGAGGAAGGAACCCCGGGAATCAACGATGTGGCTAAGCATCTGGAGATATTCAAACGCCGGGCTTCCCGTGGCCAGTGCTTCCATTCTCCCTGCCTGGGGAATCGGGAGTTCCCTGCCTTTTTTGAATTGGTAGATGGTGAGGTGCCGTTCCCTGTATCCGAGTTGCCGGAGGAACAGAGAAATCGTTCCTTAGGGCTCATGCTGCATGACCTTGTGTACCGAGATGATAAAAAGGGAAAGATTATTTGCGCCCACACAGGAAAGCGGCAGACGGCTGAGCCTCATTTCTTTATGGCGGAACTGGTGAATGGGGTGCTGCGTGTGCCCTCTCTTCAATTAACCTTTGCGTGAGATTATGTTGCTGAAAGAGTTATATGACTTGTATGAGCGCTTGTGCGCCAGTGGTGAGCCCTTGCCGCGCCCTGGCATGAGCCTGCAGAATATCAGCTACCGCATCATTATCCGCCCATCCGGGGAACTGGTGCGGATTGAGGATGCCCGCGAAGCTGAGGTTGTTACCAGGAAGAATAAGAAAGGAGCAACGGAAAGGACGGAAATGCGCATGCGTACCATGCTGGTTCCGGGAGAGAGCAAACCTTCCGGTTCCGGGGTGAATCCGTGTTTCCTGTGGGACAATGCGGCCTACATGCTGGGATGCAGGGAGGTTAAGGAGCGGGCTCTGGAGTACTTTGAGGGCACCAGGCGCAAGCACCTTGAGCAGGAGCAGGACATTGCATGCCCCGCATACTCTGCAGTATGTCGATTCATGGAACAATGGAATCCTGACCTCTGCTCAGCATATGTACCGACTCCGGATATCTACAAGGGCAATGGTGTGTTCATGCTGGAGGGGGCTACCCGGTGTGTGCATGAGGAACCTGAGGTAGTGGAATGGTGGCAGACCCGTGGTGAAAAACGCTGGAAATCGGCAGGTAAGAAGGAAAAGAAAACTTCAGAAGGGCTTTGCCTGGTGACCGGTAAGAGAGGAACCGTGGCTACCTTGCATGCTCCTTCTATCAAAGGTGTTATTGGTGCTCAGGCAACGGGGGCGAAACTGGTGTCGTTTAACCTGCCAGCCTTTGAGTCATACGGTAAAGAGCAAAGTGAGAATGCCCCGGTTAGTGAATATGCTGCAACTGCATATTGCAACGCTCTTAATTATTTAATGGCGCGGGAATCGTGTCGGGCCCGCATTGGTGATGCAACAGTGGTGTTCTGGACGGATGCTCCGCAGCGGGATACCGCTGATGAAATGGAAATGCTGATTGCTGGCGGCCTGGACGCAGAAAGGGTAGAAGCCATTGATTCTGGGCTGGCTGCACGGGTAGCTCTGAAATTACGGGAAATTGCACAAGGGAAAAATGTGTTGGATATCAGATCCGCGTCAATTCGTTTTTTCATTCTTGGCTTATCACCTAATGCAGCCCGTTTATCGGTGAGATTTTTCCACACTGGCACCATGGGAGATTTTGTCCGGAACCTGCAATCTCATTATGCAGCGCTGGAGCTGCAGCGGCGGGGCGGCAAGTTTAACGACCCTGAGCTGGTTACCCCCTACATGATTCTGCGTGAGACCTCTCGCGATGCAAAGGATATTCCGCCGCTTCTGGGAGGTGCCCTGATGCGTTCCATTTTGCAGAATCAACCCTATCCGGATGCTGTTGCTCTGGCTATTTTCCGCAGAATCAGAGCTGACCGCCAGCTCAACTACACGCGCTGCGCGTTTTTGAAAGCCTGGCTTTCCCGAAAAACCTCAACCTATCATTTAAAACCTATGCTCGATGAAACTAATATTCAGCCCGGTTATGTTCTGGGCCGGCTGTTCTCCGTACTCTGCAAGACCCAGGAGGATGCCTTGCCGAATATAAACCGCACGGTGAGGGATGCATTCTATGCCAGTGCTTCCTCATCGCCTCGAAGCGTATTCCCCCGAATACTTAAAACATACAACCACCACCTGGCTAAGCTGGAGGGTGGGCGCCGCGTTAATCGCGAGAAACTCATGCAGGAGGTAATGGCGTGCATTACCACGTTCCCCGCTCATCTTGACTTGGAGCAGCAGGGGCTGTTTGCACTTGGCTTTTATCACCAGACTCAGGCATTTTACAAATCTTCCAGATAAGAAAACTAACCTAATTGATACAATATGAACAAAATTGACTTTATTTTGCTGTTCGATGCGTTGGATGCAAATCCCAATGGCGACCCTGATGGTGGCAATCTGCCCAGAATTGATGCTGAGACGGGGCATGGCCTGGTGACAGATGTCTGCCTGAAGCGCAAGATTCGTAATTATGTGCAGCTGACGCGTGGTTGTGAACCACCATATGACATTTACGTAAAGGAGAAGGCCATTCTGAATGACCAGCATGAGCGTGCGTATAAGGCATTGTCTCTGGATGAGAAAGATGCCACCGCCGCTACTCTGGCTAAGAAATGGATGTGCGCCAACTTTTACGATATCCGTACCTTTGGCGCAGTGATGACCACTGGGGTGAACTGCGGGCAGGTGCGTGGCCCTGTTCAGCTTTCCTTTGCCCGTTCTCTGGACCCTGTGACTCAATTGGAATACGCCGTTACTCGTTGCGCGGTGACAACCCAGAAGGAAGCGATTGCGCAGAAGGGGGACAACCGCACCATGGGCCGCAAGTTTACTGTGCCGTATGCTCTTTACTCTGCCAAGGGTGTGGTGAATCCGTTTCTGGCAGAGCAGACCGGATTTGGTGAGGCGGATTTGGAGCTGCTGGTAGAGTCATTGACTCATCTCTTTGACTTTGATGCATCTGCTGCTCGTCCGGCTGGTTCGATGGCGGTCCGAAAACTCATTTTCTTCCGGCATTCGTCCCAGCTTGGGAATGCCCCTGCGCACAAGCTGTACGAGGCAATTAAAATCGCCCGCAAACCCGGGGTGGAATTCCCCCGCAGTATAGATGATTATGATGTGGTGCTGGATGAATCTGCCATACCTGAAGGGGTAACAGTAGAGCAAATCGACTGCTGATTAACATGATGCCGGAAGAATGGTCAATCCCGATTTCTGCCTTGCAGCACTTTGTGTTCTGCCAACGCCAATTTGCGTTGATTCATATGGACCGGCTCTGGCAGGAGAACGCGTTGACCGCTCTTGGTAGAATGGAACACTCCCGCGTGGAGTCTGCTCGTTCTTCGGTTCGGGGCAGGCTCCGCGAGGAGCGTAGTGTGCATCTTGCTTCTCTGCAATGGGGAATTCATGGGGTATCTGATGTGGTGGAATACGAGAATACTTCATCAGGCGTGCGGGTTACCCCTATTGAATATAAACGAGGTGTGCCCAAGGAACACCTTGCAGATGAAGTGCAGCTTTGTGCCCAGGCAATGTGCCTCGAGGAGATGCATGAATGCACGATTTCTCATGGCTTTCTTTTCTATTGTACCCCAAAGCGGAGATTCAAAGTTGATTTTACGGATGAATTGAGGAGGAAGACGAAACGAATCATCGTGAGCGCGCGTAGCTTGCTACAATCGGGCGAATTGCCATTGGCATTCTTTAGAGAGGAGTGCAAGGCTTGTTCTCTCTATGATTTTTGCCTTCCTAACAAAAATTCTGGCTCTGTTGCACAGTTTAACGATATTGTTTTCAATTCTTTATCTCGAGATGAAACAACACCTTAATACTCTGTATATCACTACGGAGCACACGCATTTGTCATTAGATGGTGAAACGGTTTCTGTGCACCTTAAGGACAAGGGGTGCACCAGGATTCCTCTGCTTAATCTGCAGGCAATCCAGACCTTTGGTTGGGATATTTCCGCTACCCCGCAATTGATGGCTCATTGTGCTGAGAGGGGTGTCAGTTTGTCTTTTTGCTCTCCATCAGGAAGACTTCTGTGTAATGTAACTGGTTTCACTTCTGGAAATGTCCTCTTGCGCCGCCGTCAGTATCGGCTTGCAGATGATGCATCTGGCTCTATCTGCATTGCCCGTGAAATGATTGCCGCGAAAATTCTGAATGCCCGCACGGTGTTGCAACGCGCTGCTCGAGACCGGAAAGTGGAGAATCCGGAATTGGAGGAAGCCATCCGGACTCTTTCTCGTAGTGTGCAATCTGCAAGAAGGCAGACATCTTCTGCCGAGCTTCTCGGCACGGAAGGATTTGCTGCGGAACGGTACTTCTCTGTCTTTTCTCATATGATAGTTCCCAGTGAATTCCAATTTCAAGGCAGAACGAAGCGTCCGCCAAGGGACCCGGTCAATTCTCTCCTCTCGTTTGCCTATTCATTGCTGGCTGCTGATTGTAAGTCTGCCCTGGAGAGCGTGGGCCTGGATTCTGCTGTTGGTTTTTACCATAAGGATCGCCCTGGGCGTCCTGGGCTTGCCTTGGATTTAATGGAGGAATTTCGCGCCCCGCTGGCTGATCGATTGGTTCTTTCTCTACTGAATCGCCGCCAGGTTAAAATTTCAGATTTTCAGGTAGAAGCCTCCGGCGCCGTGAACCTTTCTGATTCTGCTCGCAAGCTGGTTCTTACTACGTGGCAGGAACGAAAGAAGGAGCAAATTATGCATCCCTTCTTGCAGGAGAAGATAACCATCGGATACTTACCGCACGTTCAGGCTCGTTTGTTGGCTTTGCATGTACGCGGAGCCTTGGATGCTTATCCACCCATGGTATGGAAATAGTGCTGCTAATATGTTATATTTAATCAGTTATGATGTGTCAACGGCTACGCCTGCCGGCTCCAGAAGATTACGCCAGGTTGCGAAGCTTTGCGAGGATTTTGGTGTCCGCGTGCAGAATTCGGTCTTCGAGTGCGTTATGGATTATAGTACATTCCTGGTTCTGAAGTCAAAACTATGCCAGATTATTGATGCTGAACATGATAGCCTGCGCTTTTATCCATTGGGAAAAAACGGTAGAGATAAAGTTATTCATGTAGGGCTTTCTTCTGCTCCAGATGTGGAATCTACACTTATCTTCTGACCTCTTTTTCTCATGGTTCGCTATACGCGAACCTGAAGCTGTTCTATTTCGCCTGTTAGGTTCGCGGAAATAGTAACGCCTTCATCTTGAATATTGAAAATGATTTGTTAGTAAGGTTTGTGTGGCTTTTCTGCTCGAGGTGGGCTGGTTCCGCGCAAATTTTACTCTTGTTTTTTCTTTGTAAAAAGTTTATGCTACGTGCCGTCGCCCCTTCACAGGGGCGCGAGTTGAAACCCTCGTGAATACCCCTCATTCTCCACCACCAGGTCGCCCCTTCACAGGGGCGCGAGTTGAAACAAGATTCTGCGGCAGGACACGTTCAAGCAGCGCGGTCGCCCCTTCACAGGGGCGCGAGTTGAAACACTTGACCCCAGAACAGAAGCAAGGTCTCATTGAGTCGCCCCTTCACAGGGGCGCGAGTTGAAACCGTGCGGCATTGCTGCCGCACCCTGCCGGTGGTGGTCGCCCCTTCACAGGGGCGCGAGTTGAAACCGTGGCCATGGCGGTGAAGCCTGCACGGTGCCACGTCGCCCCTTCACAGGGGCGCGAGTTGAAACGAGAAGCTGGAGGGCTACCTCGTGGAAACCGCCCGTCGCCCCTTCACGGGGGCGCGAGTTGAAACTGCCGTATCAGGCTGCATGGATTAAGGATGGCAGCCGTCGCCCCTTCACAGGGACGTGAGTTGAAACATGTGCAGCCCCACCGCCGCCAAATCAACCAGGGCGTCGCCCCTTCACAGGGGCGCGAGTTGAAACTCACTGCGCTCCGGCCCACCATGCGAAAACTGAAAGTCGCCCCTTCACAGGGGCGCGAGTTGAAACAGGCGGTGAACGTACTGGCCAAAGCAGGAAGCACGTCGCCCCTTCACAGGGGCGTGTGTTATAGCTCAGCTGAAATTTTTCCAATCAGAAGTTGCTGGATGAACGCGTTTTTTCGGTTAAAGTGTGGCTCCATACATACCCCCGCTGAATAAGCCGGGGGTAATTTTGGCGGGCGATATGCTCACTGCGGTGGAGGCAAGGCGCCCGGCTTTAGGTGGCCTGTTGCAAAGCAAAGTTAACACAATGAAGGAAAAAGGGTAGGCGAAGAAGAGGTAAAACGCCCGCCGTGCCACTTGTGTTCCCAGGATTTTACAATCGAACGAATTGGACACACTATAGGTTACCCGCCTCCTCGTAAAGATAATTGTCTCCATAAGACTCGTTTCCGGTATTGATGGTTGGGCTCTTCTAAAAACTCTGCAAATGGCGATTTGTATGGATGTAGAACCTTGAATGCATTGCCATCCCATAGATGGTGAAAAATTCTTTTCTACTGACACTCCGTCATTGCGTCACTAAAACCATACCTGGATAGAGAAAACCGCCAGCCTGCTGAGGACAGAATAGCGGGCCCCCCTGTTACCTATCAGGCACAGCGGGGCTGTTCATCCTGCGGCCCGGGCTCACGATTGGGAGGAACAGGATTAAAGACATGAGGAGCGCTACTTCATCATGCTTGGCGAGAGTATCCTGAATAGCCGGTGATATGTGCCATCTAATTGAGCAACATGTCAAAAGAGCTCAGATTGGAGCACTTGAAATAGATTCACGTTTCTGATACAATCTCCCCGCTTTTCCGCCGACATGCCGCATGGCGGGTGTCTACGTGCACCGTCAGCGGGAAGTAAGCCAGTCCTTACCGCTGATGGTAACGTAGCCGCAAAGGTACGGAACAGCAGCTAACCATGGCTGGTGGAAAGTAATAAATCATGAGTATCCGACACATGATAGAGCTACTCGTGCTCTTGCTTCAAATAGTTCTCTTCGTGATGAACTTCGTAAGATAATACGAGAAGCTCCGTCCGGTCAAGTGGCAGCTTGGCCGGGCGCATGGTTCCCTTTCATAAAAACAAGGCGTAGTAGACGAAAAGTGTTGACTTTTTGACTACGGCTAGTAGAATAAAGCCATCAAGAGTGGATGCTCTGATATTACTTTCCGCTCCTTCGGCTGCCACCGGAGGGGCATTTTCTTTTTAGTCGTCGTCCTGTTGTTAAAATCTTGACTGAATCAGGCGCAAGGCTATAATGAGTCCATCATGATTCGATAGAGCATGATTATGCTTTTTCCAAAAGACCTCCCGAGTGGCCGCTCTGGGAGGTCTTCTTTTTGCCTTGACTGAGTCCGGTACAAGGTTATAATGAACTCGTCAGAACATTGTGCGCTGATACAAAATTCTCCTGAAGTGACTCCGACTTGTCACCGGGGGCATTTCTTTTTGTGTTGTTTGCTTGAATTATAGTTCTCGCCCGCTGGCGGGGTAAAAGGTTCTCTGGAGCCAAGGGCGATTACCAGATTTATGGGTGCAATTAGCGAGCCTCCTTTAAGGATCTCAGCTCCCTTGTCAATGACATGGACTTGTTTATGAACTGCGTGTAGAGTTCCTTGCCCCGGTCAGAGAGGCTGATGTACTTTTCTCTACGAGAAATGACCTGTTCATTGATGTATCCGTCTTTGTTGAGTGCGGTCATGGTATGTGCGACTGTTGTATAATCCCTGTGTATGAGATTGTATACTATGCTTTTCCTGGTCTCGCCAAGAGTCCAGAGAATGCCCAGCACACTGAGACCAAGAGATGTGACCTGGTTTACTATGGTATCAGCTGCAAGCTTGCTGCCGGTAAGCTCGTATTCTGCTTTATCGTAATTTCGGATATACATAACTGCTTTGTGTGAGGTTGGTATGTTACATGTGGGGCTCTTTGTCTTCCCGGTGCAATGAGTGTTGATCACCAGGAGAAGAATCTTCCGGTCTATACGTGACAATCCAGAAGGAAATTTCTAGCCTTGAGAGCGAGCTGAAAGATTTGTAGAATGTATATGAATGCACCACGGTGTACACGCTGCTTGTGAAACAAGAGCTCTCTGCCCGCTGGTGATTACGGTAGATGCCTCTTTTTCCTGGCATTTTGGACAATTTGCTCACATAGGAGAAAGTTCAACTTGTGCAAAATATGCACAAGTTGAACTTCCTATAGAGTGCGATTTTGTGCAGATGTGAGACAAAACTGTTCTCAGAACATGGCGCCGATGATGTTGCTCAGCAGGAACAGGGTGACGCTGGCAACATTGAGCGGCGCTTCAACGGCGAAACAGACGGCTGATGCGGGCAGGGCATAGAGTCCGCGCCAGGTTAGGTGACGCTCTGCCGTCTCGTCTGATATGTATACGTTCTGGCGCAGCATTTTGTCCTGGAGTGGAGTCAGTCTGCCATCCGGCGCGCTTATCCATTCGGTATTATCTGCAAATTGGAGTCTGCCCTCTGAATCCGCTTTCAGCTCGTGGTAGACAATATCTCCTTCAGTGCCGGAGATTGGCTGCATTTCCCAGCCTTTGTGGTAGTACCATTCGTAAAAATTCTCCCACGAGCGGTAGCGCACGTTGCGCAACTGGGTGCGCTGTCCTTTGGCGTATTTCTTCCCGGCGCTGCGGTATACTGCATCTGGTGCGCAGTATACGCCATCGGTTGCGAAGGCGTGTTCGTAGCAGCGCTGGTAGGTTCTCATGCATGAGGTGAGGCTGAGACTCGCCACTAGCAGGAGAATTGATACGACTGCTTTATGCTGCTGAGGCTTTCTCATATGGCCCATGGGGATACTTCCGGATGGCATCAGCCCTTGTAGAATCGGTTGACGATGACGGCGAGGGCGCCGTCGCCGGTGACGTTGCATGCGGTGCCGAAGTTATCCATGGTGATGTAGAGGGCAATCATGATGGCTTGTTCCTGGTCGCCGAAGCCGAGCATGGAGCTGAGCACGCCGAGGGCGGCCATGATGGCGCCGCCCGGCACGCCGGGGGCGGCTACCATGACGACGCCGAGCATGAAGATGAAGCCGGCCATCTGCGCGAGGTCCACCGGGGTGCCCTGCATCATCATGATGGCCATGGCGCAGGCCACGATTTTGAGGGTGCTGCCGGAGAGGTGGATGGTGGCGCAGAGGGGCACCACAAAGCCGGCCACATCGCTGTTCACGCCGTTGGCAATGGTCTGGCGCAGGGTGACGGGAATGGTGGCGGCGCTGGACTGTGTGCCCAGGGCGGTGAAGTAGGCGGGCAGCATGTGCAGCAGCAGGGCGAAGGGATTTCGGCGGGCAATGAGGCCGGCAACGCAGTACTGGAAGATGAGCACGCCAATGTGCAGCACGAAGATGACGCCGATGATGCGGATGAAGACGTGCAGAATGCTCATGGCCTGCCCGGAGTAGGACATGTTGAGCGCGATGCCGAAGATGAAGAGCGGCAGCAGCGGGATGATGACGATGCCGATGGTGCGGTAGATGATTTCCCGCAGGTCCTGGAATACATCCTGCAGCGCATGGCCGCGCAGGTGGGCCATGCCCAGCCCCAGCAGGAAAGCCAGCACCAGCGCGGTCATCACGCCCATGAGCGGCGCAATCTCGATGCTGAAGTAGGCTGTGGCATCATTCGCCGCTGCCAGGTTCTGGGGCAGGGTGCCGCTTTCGATGAGCCCGGGGAAGAAGGTGATGCCGGTGAAATAGGAGAGGAAGCCGGATATCAGCGTGGCCAGATAGGCCAGCGCGGTGGTGCCCAGCAGCAGCTTGCCGGCTTTCTGGCCGATGTCGGCAATGGCGGGGGCCACCAGCCCCACGATGAGCAGCGGGATGATGAAGCCGAGGAACTGGCTGAACAGCCCGTTGAAGGTGATGAATACGCGGGTGAGCCAGAGCGGCAGCACATCGCCCAGCAGCATGCCTGCCACCATGGCGATGATGATGCGGGCAATCAGTCCAATCTTGAATTTCTTTTTCATACGCGGAAAAATGGGGTTTTATGCTTGGGAAAGGTGGGCCAGTACGGCGGTTTTAATGGCCTCCAGCCCGGTGCGGAGCAGCTCCGGAGAGGTGGCGAAGTTGAGGCGCACGCATTGCGGGGCGCCGAAGTTGGCGCCGTCGTCCAGGTAGACATCGGCTTTCTCCAGGAAGAATTTGTGCGGGGAATCCACGCCTAGGGCGGTGCAGTCAATCCAGGCCAGGTAGGTGGCTTCCATGTGGCGCACTTTCAGCATGGGCAGCTCGGTGGCAATGAAATCGTACACGGTCTGGCGGTTGGTTCGCAGGGAGGCGATGAGTTTCTTGTGCCAGTCCCAGCCGTGGCGGTAGGCGGCCAGAGAGGCGGCGTAGGCAAAGACATTCAGCGTGGGCAGGGTGTGGCCCTGAATTTTGCGGATGGTGGCCAGCAGTTCCTGGTTCGGCACGGCCATGTAGGTGAAGCAGATGCCGGCAATGTTGAAGGTCTTGCTCGGGGCGCTCAGCATCACCACGCGCTGCAGCAGCGGCTCCGGCAGGTTGAGGGCGGTGGTGTGTTTCTTGTCCTCATCCAGCACCAGGTCGCAGTGAATTTCATCGGAGCAGAGAATCATATCATGCCGCTCGCAGAATTCGGCCAGGCGCAGAATATCCTCCCGGCTCCAGACGCGGCCCAGCGGGTTGTGCGGGTTGCAGAGCAGGAACATCTTTGTGTTCGGGGAAACGGCGGCTTCCATGGCGTCCCAGTCAAATTCCCAGCGGCCGTTCACATTGGCATAGGGCACCTGCAGCAGGCTGCAGTTGGCGTCCTCGTGGCAGTGCAGCATGGGCGGGTACACCGGGGTGCAGACCATCACCTCGTGCTCCGGCTGGCGGCATACGGAGCGGGCCACCAGGGTGAACGCCGGCACGCAGCCGGGCAGCGCATGCAGCCATTCGGGGCGCGGTGCCGGCACATCATGGTTGCGGGTCAGGTAGGCGCAGATGGCCTCGCGCAGTTCATCGGTCATGAACGCATAGCCATAGAAACGGTGGTTGAGACGCTGCTGCAGGGCATCCACCACGCAGGGCGGCGATTCAATATCCATATCGGCAATACCGAAGGGCAGGGGACCCTGCAGGTCCCATTTGATGTTTCCGGTTTCGCGGCGGCTGTCGGTAGAGGCAAAGCGTATCATGGCGTGGTCAGTGTTGCTCCAGTGTTGATATTAGCAGCATTTGCCCGCCGATACAAGCAGGAAACAAAAAAGCCTTGCATTTCTGCAAGGCTTTTTTGAAGTACGAAGTATAAGA
>JAFYWX010000041.1 GCA_017546445.1 Akkermansia sp.
CACCTTTAAGTTCACCAGTGCATCTGCCACCTACCAATTCTCACTCGAGTTCGCTTCTGATGCATCCGGCATGGCCAGCAACCAGGCAACCGGCACCCAGACAGCCTTCACGATTGGTGAATACACAGCACCGGTGCCGCCCCCGGCAGAGGATGACGATGATGAATCTACCGAGGAATCCCAGCCTGACAACAACTCAGGCTCTGCCAATACCCCGGCACCGCCCCCTGCTCCGGTTTATCTTGCACCAGAAGGGCTCAAACATTATAAGTTCAAAGGGTATGGTAGTGAATACTATTACTTCATCCAGGACGGGGCTATGGAATATAGCGATGGCTACACCCTGTTCACCAGGGCCTCATGCACCTACAAGCGCACCGGATATACCACAGGCACCCTGACCTTCAGGAACGCCTGGTCTTATACGGGGACACCATACCTGCGCACAGAAAAAACCAGAGAATCCTCTGGAACCATTAATCTCACATTCTACAAGGGCTCAGACAACAGGCTCAACGTAAGAATGCAAGGGTACGTTCGGGAAACCACAAGAAAGGAAGATCTCACCAAATGGCCGGCTAAGATAACAACTGATTACAGAACTCTGTCCATTTCCGGTGATTACAAGGTTGAATAACAGTAACGACCGATTCTTTCCATATCAGGAATACCCTCCCTTGCTCAAAAACAGGCAAGGGAGGGGGGGAACCCTGACCCGTTATAACATTATAACAACTACACAAAAATAATCACAAACCATCATGAGAACACAAAAACACAAACTGTTCGGGCTACTTGCCACGGCTGTCATGTCCCTCGCCCTCTGCGCCTGCGGCGGCGGCGGCGGTGGTGGTGGTGGCAGCGAATCAAATGGAGAGGAAGGCGGCTCCCAGTCCAGCGATAACAGCACACACCGAGGAGCTCCCGACAGTCTGGCTCAAGGCCAGTGCTTTATTGCTACCATCGGAGGAGAAACAATAGAACTCCCAATTGTAAGCTCCGCTAGGTATGGCAACAAAACGGCGGGCAATATCATCTATCAAGGAAAGGAACAGGAATTCCGATATGAGAAAACCGGACAAAATACAGCAACGTTCCGATGGCTTGTAAACATAACCACCTCCCCCGGATATGGCAGTACAATTGCATCTTCTACAACGGTAGTTAATAAAAACTTCGACGAATACACTTGTGACTTCACCTCTAGTAATAGCGGTCAGATTTCCCAATTCAGAAAAGTAGTACATACCACTATTACGGGGTTATCAAAGAAACCGGTGGAGCCCGGCAAAACCGGGACGTTCCGAATTACTGGAAATAGCATTTATGATACCCCCTCTGGGAGCAATACGTCAAATGGCAGCAGTTCCGACAGCTCTGGCTCCAGTGGAGGAAGTGGTAACTCCAGCACTGTAGTACCAGTGTTGCCGGATTACGCGCCAAATGATATTACCGGATATTGGTTATCTCTCCCATATACCATTTCCGGAATCAAGGATATTATATTAGACATCCAGGGAACCGCCTTTGTCACGCCCGCAGTCACCACGTTATTCAACACGTACGAATACAAGAAGCTCGAAAAGAACAAGGCTTCCTTAAAAGTAACATGCCGCAATAATCCGTCGCAGAATCTTGATGTCACACTGACGTTCACTTCTACTACGAAAGTTACAATGGAAGGCAAAATCGGTTCTACTCCGATATCGGCAAGCGCAACCTACTCCTCTGGCCATGAATCTACAGAATGGAATCCGCCCTCGGAGGACAATTCGAGCAGCAATGCAGGCGGAGGCAACAGCAACACCGGTAACAACACGGGTAATGATTCCATTTCCGGCTATGCACCCAGCACGCTGGACGGAAACTACTTTACCACCAGCAACGGCAGCACAATGAACGGCATTCGCCACATTGGCTTCTCCGGCAACAAGGTGACCTTACAGCCTGCCAACGTAAGCGGAACCTACACCTACACCCGCTCTACGACTGATGGAAACGCGGCCACCCTGTCAATAGACTGCACCGGAAGCAACTATGACAGCAACAAGCTGACCCTGCAGTTCACCTCTGCAAATAAGCTGCAACTGCACGGCACCATCAATGGCAGCACCTACACACTTGCCATGGACATGATCCCCGGCAAGGTGGATCTGACCGAAGATGATGACAACTCGTCTTCTTCGGGCGGGTCTGTCACAGGGTGGGCGCCGAAAGATCTGAAAGGATACACTATCCGATTCAACAAAAAGATTCAGGGGCAGGATACGTTCCGTTTCGTTAGCTCAGGTTCAGCTGAAAGCAATACCGGCAACATCTGCATTGTCTCCGGTATCCAGTGGGTTGATACCAAAACTATTAAAATAGAAAAATTCCATGTATCCCGGAGACGATATGACACCGATGAACTTGATTCTCTCCAGGCATTCGAGTTCAATAACCTTACGCTCAACTTCACTTCCGCCGGCGGTGGCAACGTAGCAGGCGCGGACAACGTGTCGTACTCCGGCGGTGGTTTCTGGAGCGGTACTGGCGTCAACGCATTCTCCATTTACAAGTAACTCCAACACACCTCACAGCCTAGGAGATATACACCGGATACTGGTTTACCCAGCTCCCGTATACAACGGGAGCTGGGTTATTTATAGAGCATAAGTTTGCCGGAACTAATTCCATACAAGCGTGCATTTCTTAGGCCGGGGGCGACTTTAGGCTTGCACTTTACAACGGAAAGTTGTTTAATATCCGTGCGTAACTGTGGCCGCAGGTGGCCCCGTATTCCCAGGTTATGAACACGACAAAATTTATACAAGTGCCTGATGTAGCGAGCGCTGCGATGGATTATCTGAAGAACGATGCAGATGACCGCGGTGAGCTGGTAACCCTGAATGTAGGTCCGTCTCACCCGGCGACGCACGGCGTGCTGCGCCTGAAGCTGGTGATTGACGGTGAGGAGATTGTATCCTGCGACCCGGTGATTGGTTATCTGCACCGCGGCATGGAGAAGATTGCCGAGAACTGCCATTACAACCAGTTTGTGACCTACACAGACCGCATGGACTACCTCGCCCCGATGAGCAACAACATCGCCTACGCCTGTGCAGTGGAAAAACTGCTGGGTTGGGAGCTGCCGGAGCGTGGCCAGGCCATCCGCGTGCTGTGCTGTGAGCTTTCCCGTATTTCCTCCTGCTTCCTGGGCACAGGCGTGTACGCCATGGACACCGGCGCCATGACCGCCTTCCTTTACGCTTTCGAGGAAAAGGAACGCGTGCACAACCTGTACGAACAGATTTGCGGTGCCCGCTTCACCTCCAGCTACACCCGCATCGGCGGCATGACGCGTGACCTGCCCAAGGGTATCGAGAAGCAGATTCTCGCCTTCTGCGACAGCGCCATGCGCACCGTGGACGAGATGGAGAAACTGCTGCTGCACAACAAGATTTTCATTGACCGCCTTGTCGGCGTGGGTGTCATCACCAAGGAGATGGCCCTGCAGAACGGCATGACCGGTAACAACCTGCGCGCCAGCGGTGTCTGCCGCGACCTGCGCAAGACCAACCCCTACCTGGGTTACGAGAAATATGAATTTGATGTACCGGTGGCCGAGGAAGGCGACTGCTACGCCCGCTTCCAGGTACGCATGGAAGAAATCCGCCAGTCCGTACGCATCATCCGCCAGGTGATTGCCACTATGCCGGGCGGCCCCATCTGGGTGCAGCTGGACAAGGGTATTCTGCCGAAGAAGGCAGACGCCATGCAGGGCATTGAGGAACTCATCCGCCAGTTCATGGTGACCACCGAATGCGTGAACGCCCCCGCCGGCCAGGTATACTTTGCCGCAGAAAACCCGAAGGGCGAACTCGGCTTCTTCCTGGACTCCCAGGGTGGTGGCATTGCCAACCGACTGAAGATGCGCAGCCCCTCTTACTGCACCCTTTCCATTCTGCCGGAGCTGCTGCCGGGCCACCTGGTGAGCGACGTAGGCGCCATTCTGGGCTCCTTCGACTTCGTGCAGGGCGAATGCGACCGTTAATCAAATTTTAAACTCTCTGACAACGAAAGAACTTATCATGTCCGATACCCCTAACGCGATTGATGCCATCACGGCGGCCAAGCCGTCCCCCGGTGAGCAGCATTTCCCGAAGTTCAAGGTGACCCCCGCCCTGGTGAAGGAAGCCAAGGCTCTGGTGGCTCAGTACCCGGAAGGCAAGGAGCAGTCCGCCGTGCTGCCCATCATCCACCTGGTGCAGGAAAAGTTCGGCTACATCTGCGCCGATGCCATGCCCTGGATTGCTGAAATGTGCAAGAGCACACCCATCCACGTGGCCGGCATTGTGACCTTCTACCCCGGCATTCACACCATGTGCCCCGGCAAGTACCACTTCCGCGTGTGCCGCACCATCGCCTGCTCTCTTTCCGGCGGCGAGGAGCTCATCCCCTACATCTGCGAGAAGATTGGCGTGAACTTCGCCGATATGTGCGACGAGGAGCCCATGCTGGTGAGCCCGGATGGTCTGTTCAGCGTTGAACCGGTGGAATGCCTGGCCAACTGCGGTTTCGGCCCGAATGTGATGGTCAACGAGGTACTGTACTCCCAGGTGACCACCAAGAAGATTGACGAGATTATCGCCAAGTACCAGCCTAAGAAGTAACCCCCTTTAGCGAACCATGAGCGAAATCATTTACAAGCCCGGCAAGGAGCCGCATCCGCGCGAAACCCGCCGCATTTTCCGCAATATCGACCGCAAGGGGTATGATCCCTCCATCCAGTGCTTCATCAAGGATGGCGGCTACGAGACCCTGAAGAAGGCCATGGAGATGGATCCCGCCGCAGTCACCGAGGAGGTGAAGAAGAGCGGACTGCGTGGCCGCGGTGGTGCAGGTTTCCCCACCGGCGTGAAGTGGACCTTCATCCCCAAGGGCAACACCAAGCCCGTGTACGTGGTCTGCAACTGCGACGAATCCGAGCCCGGCACCTTCAAGGACCGCTTTGTGGTGCACCAGGACCCGCACCAGCTCATCGAAGGCATGATTATTGCCTGCTACGCCGTGCAGGCTCACTTCGGTGTCATCTACATGCGTGAGGAATTCCCGGAGGCTGCCAAGATTATGCAGAAGGCTCTGGAGGAGGCTGAGGAAGCCGGCTTCCTGGGCAAGAATATTCTGGGCAAGGGCTACGACCTGAAGCTCATCCTGCACCGCGGCGCCGGCGCCTACATCTGCGGTGAGGAAACCGGCCTTATCAACTCCATTGAAGGTCTGCGCCCGTATCCGCGCATCAAGCCGCCCTTCTTCCCGGCTGCCATCGGTCTGTATGGCTGCCCCACCATCGTGAACAACGTGGAGTCCCTGTGCCAGGTGCGCCAGGTGCTCATGCGCGGTGGCGAGGCCTACGCCGCTGAAGGTGCCCAGCGCTCCCCCGGCACCCGCATCATCGGTGTGTCCGGCGACGTGAAGCGCCCGGGATACTACGAAATCATCTCCGGCTCCATGACCTTTGGTGAACTGCTGTATGATGTGTGCGGTGGTCCCAAGCGCGGCCGCAAGTTCAAGGCCATCATCCCCGGCGGTGCATCTGCCAAGGTGATGCGCTGCGACGAGGTGCTGAAGGGCCGCAACAGCGACGGCTCCGTGCGCGCCATGAGCATCTTTGACGTGCCGCTGGATCTGGATAGCATTGCCCAGCACGGCTCCATGAGCGGCTCCGGCGGTATCATCGTAATGGACGACAGCCGCAGCATGCCCAAGATGCTGAACAACCTGAACCGTTTCTACGCCTGGGAATCCTGCGGCCAGTGCTCCCCCTGCCGCGAGGGCAACCCCTGGATGCTCAAGCTTTCCACCCGTATCTGCGAGGGCAAGGGCTCTCCGGAAGATGTGGATCTGCTCAAGAGCGTGGCCGACAACATCTGCGGCCGCACTGTCTGCGCCTTCGGCGAAGCATGCTCCTGGCCCACTCAGGCATTTGTCACCAAGTTCCGTGAGGAGTTCCTGGCGCTCACCAAGCCCATCAACGCCCTCAAGCCGCACTCCCCCGAGGCTAAGGAGGCCCGCAAGTTCCTCACCCGCGAAGACTAAACTTTTTCTGAAACAATGAGTACACCCCCCGCAATTCTGCCGAAAGACGCCGCCGCCGCTGAAGGCAAGGTGAACGTCCAGATTAACGGCAAATGGTACCGCTTCCCCAAGGGCACGCGTATTGCTGATGCGTGCAACTCTGTGGGCGCGCATGTACCCTGCTTCTGCTACCACCCCAAACTTTCCGTTGTCGGTTCCTGCCGCATGTGCCTTGTAGAACAGGGCATGCCCCCGCGCCAGGCCCCCGGCACCACCCCGCAGTACGGCGACGACGGTTACCTGCCCATCAGCTGGATGCCCCGCGCCATCATCGCCTGCGCCAACACCGTGGCCGAGAACATGGGTATCCGTACCACCGGCAAGCTCACGGAGGAAGCCCGCCGCGGCGTGCTGGAGTTCCTGCTTTCCAACCACCCGCTTGACTGCCCCATCTGCGACCAGGCCGGTGAATGCAAGCTGCAGGAATACACCACCGACTACGGTAGCGGCACCCACCGTTTCACCGAAGAGAAGACCAAGAAGGGCAAGAACCTCTCCATCGGCCCGCGCGTGAACCTGGACCAGGAGCGCTGCGTGCTCTGCCGCCGCTGCGTGCGCTTCATGAAGGAAATCGCCGGTCAGGATGTACTCGGCGTGGTTGGCCGTGGCACGCACAACGCCATCGCCTGCTACCCCGGCACCCAGCTGGACAGCAACTACTCCATGAACGTGGTGGATATCTGCCCCGTAGGCGCCATGACCAGCAAGGATTTCCGCTTCAAGATGCGCGTGTGGTTCCTGAAGAGCACCCCCACCATCGACGTGAACTGCGGCACCGGCACCAACATCAACATCTGGACCCGCGAGCAGCAGGTATACCGCATCACCCCGCGCCAGAACGACGCCGTGAACAGCTGCTGGATGCCCGATGACCACCGCCTTAACTACAAGTTCATCAACGCTGACACCCGCATCACCACCCCGCTGGTGAGAACCGATGCCGGTGCCACCCAGCGCCCCTCCACCTGGGATGCCACCCTCAACATGGTGGTGGAACAGCTGCACCGCATGGCCCCCTCTGAAACGGCCATGATCTGCTCTGCCCGCATGACCAACGAAGAGCTCTACATGGTGCGCGCCCTCTCCAAGCAGCTGGGCATCACCAAGCTCGACGTGGTTCCCCGCAAGGGCGAGAACGACGGCCTGCTGGTGAGCGATGACCGCAACCCGAACACCAACGGTGCCAAGCTCGTGCTCGGCAAGACAGGTGCCGGTCTGGCCAACATCCGCCGCGGCGTGCGCAACAACAGCATCCGCTTCATGATTGTGCTGGGCGAAGACCTGACCGAGGAAGCCGGCTTCACGGCCGAGGACCTGGCAGGCCTGGAATACCTGCTCGTCATCCACCACAGCGAGAACGAGACCACCAAGGCCGCCGACGTGGTGCTGCCCGGTGTCACCTTTGCTGAGAAGTACGGCACCATGATTAACGTGGCCGGCCGTATCCAGCGCCTCAACAAGGCTATCGAGCCCATCGGCGATTCTATGTCCGACTGGGAAATCTGCCGCAACCTTTCCGAACGCCTGGGCTGCGACTGCGTACGCGTCATCGCCTGCCCCACTCCCATGTCTGTGCTGGACGAGATGGCTCAGGAATTCGAGGAACTCCAGGACATCACCTGGGGCAACATCGGCAACGAAGGCAAGGTCATCATGGAAACCGGCGTGACCATCCCCCTCATCGAACGCGAAAAAGCCAAGAAGTAAACCGCTAACACCCCATATCTCAAATGGACGCTATCATCAATTGGTATAACGACCTCATGAGCAACGAAATCTGGTTCTACCTGATTCACACGCTGCTCAAGCTGGTCCTTATGTTTGCCGTTATTCTGGCTTTCGTGGTTCTCTCCGTGTGGATTGAGCGCCGCGTGGCCGGCTGGATTCAGGACCGCCCCGGTCCCAACCGCGCGGGTCTGCCGCTCTTCCTGCTGCAGCGTTTCGGCAGCAAGGAGAAGCAGCCCCTCAAGAACTGGCTGCAGTTCTTCGGCATCCCGGAAACCTGCTGGATTGCCAAGCTCTGCACCTGGCTGCGCCTGGACCGCGAGATTCCCTGCTGGGGTCTCATCCAGCCCTGCCTGGACGGCGGTAAGCTCTTCCTGAAGCAGGAGACCACCCCCTCCTACGTGCGTAAGTTCTACTTCATCCTGGCTCCCATGCTGGTGCTGGGTCCGCCCATGGTGGCTGCCGCCGTCATTCCGTTCGCCTCTGAGGTGAACACCTGCTACGGCACCATCTCCATGTGCGTGGCTAACCTGGACATCGGCCCGCTGTGGATTTTCGCCATCTCCGGTCTGTCCGTTTATGGTCTTACCCTGGCCGGCTGGTCCTCCAACTCCAAGTTCCCGTTCCTGGGTGGTCTGCGCGCCACGGCACAGCTCATTTCCTATGAGGTGTCCATGGGTCTTTCCATCATTCCGCTGCTCATGATGTTCGGCACGCTGAACCTGCAGCAGATTGTGCAGTTCCAGGCAGACAACGGCTGGACCCTGCTTCCCCTGTGGGGCGAGGGCCTGAGCTGGCAGCGCTGGGCCATGATGCTTCCGCTGGGCATCAGCTTCATCATCTTCGTGACCTGCGTCTTTGCTGAAGCCAACCGTACTCCCTTCGATATGGCAGAATGTGAAACCGACCTTGTGGCCGGCTACCACGCCGAGTACTCCTCCATGAAGTTCGCTTCCTTCTTCATGGGTGAATATGCTGCCATGGTTATCGGCTCTGCCGTGGTGGTCACCCTGTTCCTGGGTGGCTGGTCCATCGGCTTCGGTGCAGATGCCGCCCTGTCCGCCTACTGCGACTGGCTGGCTGTGCTCTGCCAGCTGATTATGTTCGTCATCAAGCTGCTCGCCTTCATCTTCTTCTTCGTGTGGGTGCGCTGGACTCTGCCGCGCTTCCGCTGGGACCAGGTGATGAAGCTCGGCTGGCTCTATTTCCTGGAAATCACCGTGGCCAACATCTTCCTGGCCGCCGCTGTCCTCTACTTCATCAAATAACCCCCTTTTCCTGTAACGAATATGTCTTATATCAAGATTAAACGACCCAAGTTCAGCCTGCTGGACAAGGTGTATGTGGTCGAGCTCGTAAAGGGGCTTGCCATCACCATGCGCCACCTGGTGCTTTCCCTGCTCGGCAAGAGCCGCGGCAAGGAGGATTTCAGCCAGAAGGGTGTAGGTGTCTGTATGCAGTTCCCCGATGAACGCTGGGATTCCCGCCTGCCGGAATATTTCCGCGGCGCCCCCACCCTGGTGCGCGGCGAGGACGGCCGCGAGCGTTGCGTCTCCTGCCAGCTCTGCGAATTCATCTGCCCGGCCCGCGCCATCACCATCACCCCCGGTGAGGTAGAAGCCACCAGCAACTGCCAGAAGCAGGAAAAGGCACCCGCCAAGTTCGAAATCGACATGCTCCGCTGCATTTACTGCGGTATGTGCCAGGAAGCATGCCCCGAACAGGCCATCTTCCTTTCCAAGGAATACCTCATCACCCTCACCGACCGCAAGCAGGCCATCCGCGACAAGGAAACCCTGTACCGTCTGGGCGGCACGCGCAAGGGTCTTGTCAACAAGTGGAACCAGTACAAATAAAATACCGTTATGTTTGAATCCTCCCTTTGTCAGATTCTGTTCTGCGTGCTGGCTGCTCTGGCCATGCTCTGCGCCATCGGCGTGGTGGCATTCCGCAACCCGGTGAACTCCGCCATGTGCATGGCCGTGTGCTTCGCCATGGTGGCAGCCATCTTCTTCGGCATGGGTGCCCAGTTCCTGGGCATTGTGCAGCTCATCGTATACGCTGGTGCCATTCTGGTGCTCTTCCTTTTCGTGGTGATGATGCTCGACATCCACGACGAAAACCACAGCAGCAAGACCGGCTGGCACGCCGTAGTGGGTGTGCTCGTTGCTGGTTGCACGGCTGGCCTCATCCTGAAAGCTGCCATCAGCCTGCCTGGCGCCACGGATACCCCCTGCCCGGTAAAGACCCTGTGCACCAGCGCAGGTGAGCTCCTGATTGGCGATGCCCGCCAGGCTGCCCCCCAGCCGGTTGAGGCTGCGCAGTACGGTGGAGCCCTGCCCGAGCTGAGCGCCGCAGCTGCTGCCCGCATGGAGAACCCCTCCATCTCCGCAGAAGATGCCGCCAAGGCCACCTCTATCTCTGATGTGAAGCTCATCGGCAAATGCCTGTACACTCACTATAACATTCCGTTTGTCATCCTGGGCTTTGCCCTGCTCTCCGGCACGGTGGGCGCGGTGGCTCTCGCTCGCAAGATTCGCAAAGACTAACCCCTTTTCCTGACTCATGATTCCGTTAGCACATTACCTGATTCTGTCGGGCATCCTGTTCACCATCGGTCTGGCCGGTGTACTCGTCCGCAAGAACATCATCGTGGTGTTCATGTGCCTGGAGATGATGCTCTGCGCCTCTTCCGTGGCTCTGGTGGCATTCTCCCGCGCACAGGGAACCGCCGGTGTTCCGGTGTACGATGCCCAGGTGCTGTCCCTGTTCATCACCGGCATTGCCGCGGCTGAAGTAGCCATCGGCCTTGCCCTCATCGTGGCCATGTTCCGTGCGCGTCGCACGGTGGAAAGCACGGCTCTCAACTCACTCAAAGACTAAATACCAGCATGAATATGATTCACAATCTCCCCTGGTTGTTCCTGCTGCTGCCCCTGGTTGTTGCAGCCATTGACTGGGTGTGCCTGAACAAGCACCCCCGCCTGGCCGCCACGCTGTCGCTGCTTTCCGCTGCGGCTACCCTCGGACTCTGCATTGCCTACCTTACCGGTCTGCAGACCGGCACACCGGGTGTCTATACATGGATGCCCTGCTCCCTGGAGCAGCTCTGCCTGCACCTTGGTCTGGTCATGGATCCGCTTGCCATGCGCATGATGCTGGTAGTAACGGGCATTGGCCTGCTGGTGCATTTCTTCTCCATCGGCTACATGAAGGGCGACTCCTCCAACCTGAGCCGCTACTACGCCGGTCTGAGCATCTTCATGTTCAGCATGAGCACCATCGTTCTGGCAGATAACCTGGCCATGACCTTCATCGGCTGGGAAATGGTAGGCTTCTCCTCCTACCTGCTCATCGGCCACTGGTTCAACAAGGCCAGCGCTGCTGATGCTGCCAAGAAGGCATTCATCACCAACCGCGTGGGTGACTTCGGCTTCCTGCTCGGCATTCTGCTCACCCTGGGCTTCTTCGGCACCATGAACTTTGCCGATATGGCTGGCAAGGCTGCCGGCATTGCCCCGGCTGTGCTCACCGTCACCATCGTGTGCCTCTTCTGCGGCGCCGTCGGTAAGTCTGCCCAGTTCCCGCTGCATGTGTGGCTGCCGGACGCCATGGAAGGCCCCACCCCGGTGTCTGCACTCATCCACGCCGCTACCATGGTGGCCGCGGGTGTCTATATGCTGGTTCGCCTGCAGGTGAGCATGGGTGTTGAGGCCTTTACAGACACCGCCTGCAACATCATCGCCTGGACGGGTGCCATCACCGCTGTCATCGCCGCCATCATGGCTGTGCAGCAGGACGACATCAAGCGCATTCTGGCCTACTCCACCCTTTCCCAGCTGGGCTACATGGTCATGGCTGTGGGTCTGCTGGCTGGTGAAGCCGCCATGTTCCACCTCTACACGCACGCCTGGTTCAAGGCTCTGCTCTTCCTCGGTGCCGGTGCCATCATCATCTGCTGCCACCACGAGCAGGACATCTGGAAGATGGGTGGTCTTTCCAAGCGCATGCCGCTCACCGTTCTCTGCTTCATGATGGGCACCTGCGCCCTCATCGCCATCCCCGGCTTCTCCGGCTTCTTCTCCAAGGAGGCTATTCTGGATGCCGCCCTGGCCAAGAACCCCGTCTTCTTCTGGATTGGTGCCGGCGTAGCCGCCCTCACCACGTTCTACATGCTGCGTCTCTGCATTGTGGCCTTCATGGGCCCGGCCCGCGACCACGGTGCCGAGCACGCCAAGGAAGCCGGTTTCACCATGGCACTGCCGCTCCTGATTCTGGCTGTCATGGCCGTCATCTCCGGCTATGGGTTCATCGCCAATGACCTGGTTCCCTTCAACGGTTTCCACGCACACGGCTTCGCTCTGGGCCTGCCCTTCTATGTAAGCATGGGCTCCCTGGCTCTGGGCATCCTCCTGGCTCTGGCCATCTACGGCCTCGGCAGCCGCACCAAGGACCCGCTGGCCGGCAACTGCATCTCCAAGGCTCTCCGCAACCGCCTCTACATTGATGCCCTGTACGACAAGGTCATCATCGGCGGCCTGCAGCAGGGTTTTGCCCACCTCATGGAGTTCCTGGATATGTTCCTCATCCGCGGTATCATCTGCCAGCTTCTGGTGTGGATTTCCGTCCGCATCGGTTACCTGTGCAGCTGGCTGCAGTGCGGTTCCCTGCGTGCCTACTCGCTCGTGTCCGCCATCGGCCTGGTCATTCTTCTCCTTCTTCTTGCAAACCAATTCTAAACGCTTTTCACAATCATGCTTATCTGGCTTATCCTTGTACCTGTGATTGCAGCAGCCTGCATTGGTCTGCTCAAGACACCGGGCCGTCTCACAGCCCTCATCAGCGCTGTCATCTCCCTTATCCTGGGTGGCTTCGCCGTGCTGGCTCCTGATTGCTGCAACGAGTGCCTGACCAGCTTCTGTGGCACGCCCATGCAGCTCACTCTGGGTCTGCCGCTCAGCCGCATCATGGTGCTGCTGGCCATTCTGGTCACCTTTGCTGCCGTATGCGGCATGAAGGCACCCGATGCCAACGCCGAGCGCAGCTGGGCTATCTCTGCCCTGCTCATCAGCACTGGTGCCATCGGCGCTTTCATGTCCGACAGCATCATCTCCTTCTACGGTTTCCATGAACTTGCCCTCATCCCGACCTTCGTGATGATTGGTTACTACGGCCGTGGGGATCGCCGCAACATCGCCTGGACCGCCACCATCTAC
Source organism: Akkermansia sp. (assembly GCA_017546445.1). Classification (GTDB taxonomy): domain Bacteria; phylum Verrucomicrobiota; class Verrucomicrobiia; order Verrucomicrobiales; family Akkermansiaceae; genus Akkermansia. Next base: position 13,059 of record JAFYWX010000041.1, read on the forward strand.
CTGGGTCTGGCTTCCATGGTGCTGCTGGCTGGTCTGCTCCTTCTGTGCGTGCAGATGAACGCCTGGACCTTCAGCGATATGGCCGCCGCCGTGCAGGCTGGCGCCATGCCCACCTCTGCCGGGCTCATTTCTGCCCTGCTTCTGGTAGGTTTCGGCACGCTGGTTTCGCTGTTCCCGTTCCACACCTGGGCCGCCCCGGCCTATGCCAGCGCCCCCACACCTGTGGCCATGCTGCATGCCGGTGTACTCAAGAAGTTCGGTCTGTACGGTCTCTTCACCCTGGCCTACATCTTCGGGCCGAAGTGCCAGGAGCTCTTCGGCACCTGGAACAACTGGCTGCTGGTTCTCCTGCTGGGCAACGTGCTCTGGGTGGGTTATGTCACTATCTCCCAGACCCGTCTGGACGACATGCTCGGTAACTCCTCCGTGATGCACATGGGCTACATCTTCCTGGCCTTTGCTGCCTACATCGCCTGCGCCGGCAACAACGAGCTCGCCTTCCAGGGCGCGGCCCTCCTCATGCTGGCACATGGTCTCACCATCGCCATGCTCTTCCTGCTCACCGGGCAGATTGAGGCACAGACCCGCACCCTGGAGCTCGACTGCATGGGCGGCCTGGGCACCAAGCTCCCGGCCCTCGGTTTCCTGTTCGGCCTGGCTGGTATGGCTTCCGTAGGCCTGCCCCTGCTGGCCAACTTCGCAGGCGAATTCAGCATCTTCGTATCCTGCTTTGCCGGTTGGACGCCCGCAGCCTCCACCTGCGATTGCTGGCTCGGTTCCGTTGCCAACTTCTTCGGCGGCATGGGTCCTGTGCAGCTGGCCACCATCGGTGCCCTGTGGGGCCTGGTCATCAGCGCCATCTACATGCTGCGTGCTTTCCGCAACATCTTCGAAGGCCCGGTTGGCAAGACCACGGAACGCGCCACCAGCCTCACGGTGCTCGACATCGTGGCTGCCTGCTTCCTGGCCGTATTCATCGTTCTCTTCGGCATCGTGCCCCCCACCTGCCTCTAATAATCACTGACACCCCAACATTGAGCAACATATGAACATCGTATCAACCTACACCTGGTGTCAGTTCGCACCGGCATTCGCCCTGGTGGGTCTGGCAGCCCTGCTCATCCTGGCAGATGCTCTGCTGCCCAAGCTCCCGAAGCGCCTGTACGCCGGCATCGCCGCGCTGGGTGCCTTTGTGGCCGCTTTCTTCATGACCACCGGTGAGTACGCCAACCTCTTCGGCTTCATCGCAACCGTAGCCACGGGGCTTTCCATTCTGCTGGCTTTCGACTACACCAAGGTATGCTGTGAATCCATTGCCGGCAACGGCAATGAGGAAGGCACCGGCGAATTCTATGCTCTGCCCCTGGTGGCATGCGCCGGCATTCTGTGCCTCACCCAGGCCCGCGACCTCGTCATGCTCTTCGTGAGCCTTGAGGTTGTCACCCTCACCTCCTATGTGCTGGCGGGCTACTTCCGCCGCAATCAGGGTTCCATCGAGGCCGGTATCAAGTACCTCGTACTCGGTGCCATGAGCACCGGCATCCTCGTCTACGGCATCGCCTGGTACTTCGGCATGGTCGGCAGCTTCACCCTCAGCGCAGAAACCGTGTACTCCGCCCTGAACGGCGGCGTGGCCGGCAGCCCTGCCCTGGCCTTTGGTTTCCTGCTGGCCACCGCCATGCTCTTTGCCGGCGCCTTCTTCAAGATTGGTGCTGCTCCGATGCACGTGTGGATTCCGGATGTATACCAGGGTGCCCCCACGCCCACCACGGCTTTCCTGGCAGTCGCTTCCAAGGCAGCCGGCTTCGTGGTGCTCTGCAGCCTCATCCTGCCCTACGCACCGTTTGCTACTCCTGGCAGCCTGCTTGGCCGGATTCTGGTTACCTCCATCGCCATCGTGGCAGCAGCCACCCTGCTTATCGGTAACCTGGGCGCCATGCGCCAGACCAACCTGAAGCGTCTCCTGGGCTATTCCTCCATTGGTCAGGCCGGTTTCATTCTTGTATTCTTCCTCCAGCTGCAGGTATCTCTGGAGCAGAATGTATACGACTACCTCCTGGCCTACGCTCTGGCCACCATCTCTGCCTTCTTCGCAGTAGCCATGGTGCGCACCCAGCGCGGCAGCGAGGAAATCGCAGCCTTCCGCGGCCTGGGCAAGACCAACCCCCGCACCGCTTTCCTCATCACGGTAAGCTTTGCCTCCCTGGCTGGTGTTCCCCTCACCCTGGGCTTCATCGTCAAGCTCAAGACCTTCGTGACCGCCGTCAGCGCTATCCAGAACTGGGATAACTTCTGCTGGCTGCTGGTCATCATGGTTCTCACCGCTGCCACCGGCTTCTACTACTACTTCAAGGTGCTCCGCTCCATGTACTGGGAGAAGCCGCAGCCCGGCGTGCCGGCACTGCGTGTTCCCCTGTGCACCGCCATCGTGCTGACCCTCAGCGCCACGGCCCTCATCATCCTGGGCACCCTGCCGCTGCTGATGCGCTTCTGATGCGCGCTCTCTGCACAAGCGAGATTTACCAGAACCCCGCGAGCCATGCTCGCGGGGTTCCTTCATCTATGCGTGGCAGGGCCGTCTGATTACACCCGCTCTTCGCCCCGGGGGATAAACGGTCTGACGCGTTATCTCCTTGCATACGGGCGCAACGCGCGTATAATGACCACATGGCGAATGTATCCCTTTCACTCGGTCCTCATTCCTACGATGTGCATGTCTCCAACGGCGCGCTGGATTCCATAGCATACCTGTGCAGCAGCGTGCGCCTTCATGGCAAGGCCGCCATCATCTCCGATTCCAACGTGGCCCCGCTTTATGCCGGGCGCGTGCAGCAGAGCCTGCAGGAAGGCGGCTACACCACCAGCCTGCACACCTTCCCCGCCGGCGAGGCCTCCAAGAACCTCTCCACCATCGAAACCCTGGCGGGCGAAATGGTGGCCGCCGGGCACGACCGCACCAGCTTCGTGATTGCGCTGGGCGGCGGTGTGGTGGGCGATATGGCAGGCTTCCTCGCCAGCATCTACTACCGCGGCATTCCCTTTGTGCAGATTCCCACCAGCGTCATGGCCCAGGTGGATAGCTCCGTGGGTGGCAAAACCGCAGTGGACATCGCCTCCGGCAAAAACCTCATCGGCGCCTTCCACCAGCCCCGCCTTGTCCTTATCGACCCCACCACCCTCACCACCCTCTCCCCGCGCCTCATCCGCGAAGGCATGGCCGAAATGGTGAAGCACGCCGCCATCCGCAAACCCGGCATGCTTCACACCCTGCGTGAACTGGCCGATGAAATCGACCTCGGCTTCTCCCTTCAGACCATCGAAAGGCTGCCCGACATCATCGCCGCTAACATCGCCATTAAAGCCCGTATCGTGGAGGAGGACGAAAAGGAAACCCTCGGCATCCGCGCTTTCCTCAACCTGGGCCACACCATCGGCCACGGCATCGAGGCCGCCCTGCCCTACGGCGAGCTGCTGCATGGCGAGGCCGTGAGCCTCGGGCTCCGCGCGGCGCTCTACCTCTCCCGCCAATACGCAGGGCTCAGCGCCGCCGATGAACGAGACCTGCTGGAAACCCTGCAGGCGCTGGAGCTCCCCCTCACCCTGCCGGAGGGTGTCGATGCAGACCGCGCCCTGGCCCTCACCGCCAGCGACAAGAAATTCCAGAACGGCGCCATCCGCTTCGTCCTCCTCAAGCAACTCGGTTACCCCGTCCTCAGCAAGGAAATCACCCAGCAGGACCTCCGAAACGCCATCCAGGTACTCACCACCCCCATTAATCACTAATCATTATTCACTATTCATTTCCCATGACTGATCCCCGCACCACTCAGCTTGCCCAGAATCTCATCCGCCACTCCTGCCGCGTGCAGCCTGGCGAACACGTGCTCCTCGAAATCATCGACGCCCCGGATGAAATCGCCATCGAACTCATCCGCGCCGTGCGCGAAGCCGGAGCCAACCCGCACATCAACCTGCGCCACGGCCGCGTCACCCGCGAAATGTTTGCCGGCGCCACCGATGACCAGTACGCATCCATCGCCGGCTTTGAACTGGCAGAAATGCAGGCCATGGATGCCTACATCGCCATTCGCGGTGGCCACAACAGCTTCGAAAACTCCAGCGTGCCCGCAGAAAAAATGGCCCTGGCCCAGAAACACATGCGCCCGGTGCACAACCACCGCGTCTGCAAAACCAAGTGGTGCGTTCTCCGCTGGCCCACCCCCAGCATGGCCCAGGGTGCCGGCATGAGCACCGAAGCCTTTGAGGACTTCTACTTCCGCTGCTGCCTGGCAGATTACCAGCAGCTCCGCGTGGCCATGGACAAGCTGGCCGAGCGCATGATGCGCACCGACCGCGTCCGCATCATCGGCCCCGGCACCGACCTCACCTTCTCCATCAAGGGCATGCCCGCCATCCCCTGCGCCGGTGAAATGAACATCCCGGACGGCGAGGTATTCACCGCCCCCATCAAGGACAGCGTGAACGGCACCATTCACTACACCGCCCCCACCCTCTTCCAGGGCATTCCCTTCGATGGCATCCGCCTCACCTTCAAGGACGGTAAGATTGTGGAAGCCCACTGCAACGGCAACGAGGAAGCCCTCAACAAGATTCTGGATACCGATGAAGGCTCCCGCTACATCGGCGAGTTCGCCCTGGGCGTGAATCCCTTCATCCTCCAGCCCATGCGCGATATCCTGTTCGACGAAAAGATTGGCGGCTCCTTCCACTTCACCCCCGGCCAGGCATACGAAAACTGCGACAACGGCAACCGCTCCCAGGTGCACTGGGATATGGTCTGCATCCAGCGCGCCGACTACGGCGGCGGCGAAATCTGGTTCGACGACGAACTCATCCGTAAGGACGGTATTTTCACTGACCCCGAACTGGCAATTCTGAATCCGAAAACAAACGACTAAGTTCTCATGAAAGATTCACGATATGCTCAGCTCGCTGACCAGGTGGTCAATTATTCCGTTCGCGTTCAGCCAGGAGAGCACGTAAACCTGCGCATGCAGGATATTCCGGATGCCATGGTTGTGGAGCTTATCCGCGCCGTACGCCGCGCTGGCGGTGTGCCGCATGTGGATATTTCACACGCCACCGTCTCCAAGGAACTCGCCCTCGGCGCCACCGATGAACAGTATGAGCTGGACGGCCGCTACCGCCTGCAGCGCGCAGAGGATATGCAGGTGCATATCTGCTTCTATGCCGATTACAACAGCTTCGAAAGCGCAGATGTGCCCGGCGAGCGTATGCAGATTGTGAGCCGCCACCTCAAGCCCGCCAGCGATGTCACCTGCAACCGCCGCAAATGGACCATCCTCGCCTGGCCCACACCCAGCATGGCCCAGGCCGCCGGCATGAGCACAGAGGACTTTGAGGACTTCTACTTCCGCTGCTGCCTGGCAGACTACGCCGCCATGAAAGAAGGCATGCTGCACCTCAAGGCCCTTATGGAGGCCACCGACCGCGTGCGCATCACCGGCCCCGGTACAGACCTCAGCTTCTCCATCAAGGGGATTCCGGCCATCCCCTGCTGCGGCGATTGCAACGTGCCCGATGGCGAGGTCTACACCGCCCCGGTGAAGGACAGCATCAACGGCACCATCACCTACAACGCCCCCAGCATCTACCACGGCGTTCCCTTCGATGGCGTGCGCTTCCGTTTTGAAAACGGCAAAATTGTCGAGGCTCACTGCAACGGCAACGAGGCAGCTCTTCACAAAATCCTCGATTCCGATGCAGGCGCCCGCTACATCGGCGAGTTCGCCCTCGGGCTCAATCCGCATATCCTGCGCCCCATGCGCGATATCCTCTTCGACGAGAAAATCGCCGGGTCCTTCCACCTCACCCCCGGCCAGGCATACGACGAGGCGCCCAACGGCAACCACTCCGCCGTGCACTGGGACCTCGTCTGCATCCAGCGCCCGGAATACGGCGGCGGCGAAATCTGGTTCGATGACACCCTCATCCGCAAGGATGGTCGTTTCCTTGACCCCGCCCTGGCCATCTTCAACGCAGAATAACCACCTATGGCAGAGAGGAAAATTCGCAACTGGCTCATTGCCGCCGCCCTGCTCCTTTGCGGAATCAAGGGAGTAGAGCTTTTCGGCAACTGGGGGGCAGCCCAGCTGGAGTGCAATCGCCTGCAACTCCCCGCTGCCGCCCTGCCCGGCGCGGGACCGCTGCGCATCGCCCTGCTGGCAGACCTGCACAACGACAAGGACCTCTTTGCCGAATGCATCGAACATATCGCCGCCGCCAAGCCGGACCTCATCATCTTCGGCGGCGATTTCATCATGGTCGATGCCCGCTTCATGCGCACCCGCTGGGCGGTGGAAGGCCTGCGAAAGCTCCGCAGCATAGCACCCACCTTCGCCATTCTCGGCAACCAGGACTACGAAAAGCTGGAGCAGGTGCAGCGCGTCTTTGCCACCGCTGGTGTCCCCGTCCTCCGCAACAGCGCCATCGACTGGACCACCCCCACCGGCAGCACCCTCCGCATCATCGGCCTGGGCGATTGGAACGAGGGCGATGACGCCCCCGCCACCTGCATGCGCCCCAGCGGTCAGGAGTCGCACCCCGTCCTCCTCCTCTCCCATGACCCGGAAAGCCGCTGGCGCCTTCGCCGCTTCGATTGGGACCTCATGCTCTCCGGCCACACACACGGCGGCCAGGCAGGCAACCCCTTCACCGGCGATTTCATCTCCTTCCGCTCCTCCACCCCCGCCGGGCTCTATGAATTCGAGGGCAACCGCCGCGTCTTCGTCACACGCGGCGTCGGCTCCACCTACAATATGCGCTTCTTCTGCAACCCGGAGCTGAATATCCTTGAAGTGAATAAGGAATAGTGAAGTAGTGAATAGTGGAAAATAATCGCTCGCTCCGCGTGACAATCATACAGAAAAAGCGTACGGTTCCCACAGATGAGACGGCAGACAATTCGTGACATACGGGCCCCCTTAAAAATTGAAGGGTATCCTTCTGCCTTTCTGTGAATCACCACCTGGCGCTTTATCAGGGATGCTGCGCTCTGACTATCTCCTTAAAAGCCTATATCTTAGCGCATATGATTTTTTGAAGAATTTTGCATTTAACGCTTGCTTACGTATTTGAAATCCGATACAATCTGCGCGTGCTCGTAGTGGACGAGATGTTCCAACGCGCGAGGAACTGATGACACTAAACGGGTCAACACTCACCAAACACTTATCAAACAATGAAAAAGACACTCCTTACTCTGTCTCTTCTTGCAGTATCCGCCCTTGCAGCAAATGCCGCAACTTGGGGCGATTCCTACGTCTACAGCGAAAATGGCACCGCCATTACGCTCGGCTCCTCCACCCAGGCTTTCACAGCTGTTGCTGTAGTGGATGTTGACGCTCTGAAGAGCGTTATGCTTGCAGGAGCAAGCAACACAAAGTACACCCTTATTGACGCATGGCAGGTTCGCGCCGAAGGTGCGAACGGCAACGAAATTGGTTTGCAGACCAACTTCAACAGCAATCCGTCCGGCCAAATCACATCTTCCGGTCTGTGGGGCAGCTGGAACCAGAGTGGTGCATATTCGTTTGGCATGAATAGCGGATTCCAGGCTGAAACTTTCTGGACAGGTGTAGACCAGGCCTCTGTTGTTCTCACCTACTCCTCTGGCACAGGCACCACGGCCATCTTCACCGCCATTAAGAATGATGGCTCTGTAACCACCCTTGGCGGCACATGGGACACCGGCCTGAAGAGCACCGGCATGGAGATCGACAAGTTTACGTTCGACTCCACCATCGTGGAGCAGTCCTTCGTATTCAGCAACGTGTCCACGGTGGATCAGGCAAAGACGCTGGGCTACACGGTTATCCCCGAGCCCGCCACAGCTACGCTGAGCCTGCTGGCTCTGGCTGGCCTGGCTGCCCGCCGCCGCCGCAAGTAATAAATGCTTAGCCCGGCTTAAAGCCTTATAGAAAAGCCCATGAGGAAACGTCCTCATGGGCTTTTTCACTACCCCGGCGCTTAATCACAAATCATTAATACTTAATCATACCCTTTAATCCAGGTCATTAACAGCGTCGATAAGCTCGCGGAGCCGGGCCTGACTCGGCGTAGCTGCCTTTGCTGCACCAATACTGGTCTGTAAGAAACCGGCTAGTCCAGGTCGTTGATAGCGTCGATAAGCTCGCGGAGCCGGGCCTGCCTCGGCGTAGCTGCCTTTGCTGCACCAATACTGGTCTGTAAGAAACCGGCTAGTCCAGGTCGTTGATAGCGTCGATAAGTTCGCGGAGCCGGGCCTGCCTCGGCGTAGCTGCCTTTGCTGCACCAATACTGGTCTGTAAGAAACCGGCTAGTCCAGGTCGTTGATAGCGTCGATAAGTTCGCGAAGCCGGGCGTAATTCCCGCGTTTGAACGTGAACTTGACGCGGGAGAGGAAGCCCAGGCGTTCATCGGGGTCTGTGGGGTCAGATTCCAGCTGCACCATATCCTTGAGCGGCATGATATCCTTGAAATCCTCCCTCAACCAGGGAAGAGACGCCTCCGCCAGCGGGTGAGACAGACGGATGGAAAGCGAGTCGCCATCAAAATAATACGAGTGGTAACGGCTGTAGAACTGGGCAATGTGGCGGTAAGCATCCTCCGCATCCTTGGAGACATAGAGCAGCTTCATATCCTCCGGTGAAATGAGTCCGGCCTCCAGCAGCTCCTTCTCAATGAAACGAATCCAGCGCTGCCAGAACGACTCACCGGGCGGGTCCATGAGCACCACGGGGAAAATGGTGCACTTACCCGTCTGAATCAAGGTAATAGCCTCAAAAATCTCATCCATGGTACCAAAACCGCCGGGAAAAGCCACCAGCGCATCGCTCTGCTTCAGGAAATTGAGCTTGCGGGTAAAGAAGTAGTAGAAATTCATCATCTTCTCACTGCCGCTCATAATGGGGTTCGGGTGCTGCTCAAAAGGAAGCGTGATATTGAGCCCGAAGGAGTGCGCCTCCGTGGCCCCCTCATTGCAAGCCTGCATAAGCCCCGGCCCACCGCCAGTGATAATCATATACCCCTGGCTGGAAGCCAGGTCCGCAAAAGCCCGGGCCTGAATATAGCTCGGGTCGCTCTCCCGGATCCGGGCAGAGCCGAAGCAGGCAATCTTGCGGCGGTTCTCATAGGGCAGAAACATCTTATCCGCCCGGTACATTTCCTCCATAGCCCGGTTCATAATCTCCAGGTCATGCTCACCCAGGCTACTGGCAGCGGCATTCAGCGTAGTGGCCAGCATCTGCAGCACCGTGTCGGGCGAATGCTCTCCACAGAAGCGGCGGGAAAGATCATACAGATTAGCATCCAACACCGGGTTACCGGTGCTCACCGGAATGGAAAAAGAGGTATGCGTTTCGGCGCGGCTGTTGATATCGCGCACGGCAAGGAGTTCGGGATTACTCATACTCCGTAGTATGCGCCCACCACCCCCCAAAGTCAATTGAAAAAAATAAAAGGCCCTCCGCATCTCGCGAAAAAGACGCCCCTCCCGAAAAACTTTAGGATACGCGCGCTGCTTGAGCTTGCCAAAACAGATAAAAAATGCTAGCATTTACTCATGAAACCCCTGTTTACCCTTTCTCTGCTTTGCGTAACGCTGCTGGCCTCCTGCAGCGTATTCGAAAGCCTCACCACTCCTGGTGAATACATGCCCATTTACCTGCAGGAGCCCTCCCCGCTGGATCCGCCCGGTATGGAAGCCATACGTGCAGAAGCCCGCGCCAAGTATGTGAAGGAAGGTGCATACGCCGATGGTGAGACGCTCGAAGTGCAACAAGGCAAGGCCTACCTCTTCAACCGCAACCCCGATTACTATGAGGGTGCCAAAGGCCGCATGGTCACCACAGCCAGCGCCAAAATCATCTCCTGCGAAGGCATCTACTACTTCGTGGAGATTGAGGACGGCAGCAAGGGTTTCCTGCGCGAAACAGATTTTGTGAACCCGGTCAAGCTCGTTTCCACCACGGCAGACTCTGAGCTGCTGCCCATCGGCGCCATGCCTGCTGCCGATACCTGGCCCATCCCCAACTCTCAGGATGGCAACCAGACCATCATGACCAACGACTCCGGGCGCGCCGTGCTGATTGTGAGCAAGAAATCCAAGAAAACCGATGAGTTTGAAAAACGCCGCCGCGAGCTGAAAGCAGTCCCCAGCAGCAATGATGACGGCGGTCTTCCGACCCCCTCGGCAGAGCTTCCTGAACCTGCCGGCAACATGGAAAACTAATCCACGCGCCGCAAGCACACCATTCCGGCAGCCCACACAGGCTGCCGGCGCTTTTTTCTCCGCACATGAGCCACCCATACCCTGCCCTGATTGACCGGTTCCTGCTCTACCTTGCAGCAGAGCGAGGGCGAAGTCTCAACTACCGTCTCTCTGTGCAGCAGACCCTGACCCGCTTCACCAACTGGTGCGCAGAGCACCAGCACACCCCGGAGAGCATCACCGAACCACTGCTGGCAAGCTACCACCGCTGGCTCCGCCTGGAATGCAAGCTGGCAGCATCCTCCTGCCGCGTGGCCATGGTGCACCTGCGGCAATTCTTCCGCTTCCTGGCCAAAGAAAAAATCATCCCCACCAATCCTGCAGCCCTGCTGGAGTGCGGTAGCACCGGGCGCCCCCTGCCGGAAACACTGCGCGCCGAGACCATCAACACCCTGCTGCAAAACATCGACCCCGCCGATATACCCTACGGCGCGCGCGACCGCGCCATCCTCGAGCTGCTCTACAGCAGCGGACTCCGCGTCACAGAACTCGTCAACCTCCGCAGCGAGCAGGTGGATTGGGAAGAAAACTTCCTCCGCATCACCGGCAAAGGCAACAAAACTCGCTACGTCCCCATGGGCAGCGTAGCAGCCAAAGCCCTGCGCAGTTACCTCCAGCACGCCCGCCACAAGCTCCTGCGAAACGGCAGACGCGCAGATACCCTCTTCCTCTCCAACCGTGGCACCAAGCTCACCCGCGACCGCATCCGCCAAATCATCAAAGAACGCGCCCTCGCCGCCGGAATCCCGGAAAACGTCTACCCGCACATCATGCGCCACTCCTTCGCCACCCACCTCCTCGAAAACGGCGCAGACCTCCGCGTCATTCAGGACATGCTTGGCCACGCCAGCCTCGACACCACGCAGATATACACCCACGTAGACAGCCGCCGCCTCATCTCCCTGCACCAAAGCTTCCATCCTAGGGGAAGGAAATAGTCCATCCCGTCCGCCCGGCACGGGCGGATTTCGTCACCTGCGCAGCAGGTGATATCGTCCCGGGCCGCAAGGCCTGGGATTTCGTCCTGCCCGTGCCGGGCAGGATTTCGTTTCCTACCCACCTCTCACACGCCGCAAGGCGTGTTTTCATTCTTCATGCACAAACGCACGTTTGTGCTTTCATTCGCGCCCTCAGGCGCGTTTTCATTCGTTTTCGCCCCACGCGGCGCAGCCGCGAAATGGATGGCAGAGGCGGCAGCATTCATCATCGAGGCACGGGACTTTAGTCCCGTACTTGCTCTGGCCTTGCATTTCCCAATCGCCACTTGTCAATTGGCACTCGTCATTCCGGGAAACGAAATCCTGCCCTGCGGGCAGGACGAAATCCATGCTGCGCATGGTCGAAATCCTCACTTCGTTCGGACGAAATCTGCAGGCTGCGCCTGCAGACGATGAAGCCCCGAAACCTTTTCGGTTTCGGGGCTTCATTTACCCTGGCAGCTA